>JAEEYG010000042.1 GCA_016291695.1 Clostridia bacterium
GCTTCGTTAGAACGGCTGGTGTGAAATATATTGAGTATAGTTTCGTGGATGAAAATCACTTGTTCAAAGACGACTATATTTATATTTCATATGATAAGCCAATTCGTGCCGAAGTTACTAGTTGGGGGCATGTTGATTACTACGACTACGATATTTGCATTTGTGGAAATGACACTATTCCTCTTCTCTTTTTCATTGAGAAGTATTCCCACGATGTTGAAACTTCACATGTAAGAGAAAAAATTCTCAAGAAATTCAACCTGTATAAGGAACACTATTATAAGGACTTCAAGTATAGCTTCACAGATGATACCGACATCTTCGAGTACTATAAGCAGTTTATGGATTATCATATTGTAAAAAGATAGAAATAAACGTTGTGACAATTTTTTGTCACAACGTTTTTTTGTAAAAAAGACTTACGCAATATGTCATAATTATCTTTGATATGATATAATCTTTTAAGAAACAATTATTTGGAGGAAAAAATGGATATTTGGGAAGAAATGTATTTAAAAGCAAAAGAAGAATTTCATCCAGAAGATGTATCTCCATTTATACAAGCACATCACGTTGTTGCAGCTGTGCAAAGTGAAAGTGGAAAAATATTCACTGGGTTTTGTATTGAAGGTGCAAGCGGAGTAATGAATTTATGTGCCGAGAGAGTTGCTGCTTTAAGGATGTATGCTGAAACAGGTGAAACAAAAGTAATTAGAATGATAGCATTTAGAAGTGAGCCTCCTAAAGTAAATGGCGGTATGCCTTGCGGTGCATGCAGAGAGTTCTTTATGCAACTAAATTATGATAATCGTGATATGGAAATACTAACTGATTATGAAACAAGAAGAACCGTAAAACTAATTGATTTAATTCCAAATTGGTGGGGAAATAAACGCTGGACTCGGGGACGTCCATTAAAAGTCTCATTATTGCAACTAATTATGTGCCTTTGAATGAATAATTAAAAATATTCGTAATTATAAAACTAGGAGGAAAAAATGAATAAGAAAAGAATTGCTATATTTGTTGTTATAGTTATTTTAATAATCTCTATTGGAATATCAGTACTATATATAGATGATTTGTTTGGTAAGAAAGCAACCAAACTACAACAAGCAGAAGGAATCACAATTGTACCAACAATGAGAGATCAACTAACATCAGATAGTAGTTGGTGTGGAACATTTCAATTAGTATGGAATGATATGAAAAACGAAGTGGTAAAAAAAGATATTGTCTTTTCTCCGCAACTAGAGATGGTAGAGAACTTAAATAAAGAAGAATTTAATGAATCTATGCTTTCTGATGAATATTACTTTAAGGCTTATGGTCTTAAAAGCTTAGAGCTAAAAAAGCAGATTGAAAAAGGAATAAAAGAAAAGTTTAATCAAACAAGTGACATTATAAATGAGTTTGACTGGTCGGAAGATTCATTAAATAATTCAAATGAAGAAGATATTAGGAAATATTTCTTTTATACAATGTTATACAGAAAATTTGATTTTATAAAAGAATTTGATAAATTAAAAAAATCAAATTTTGGAAGAGAATATAAAGATGTGGAATACTTTGGAATTGATGAAAATACTGCAGATTCCGTAGGTAATCAAATACACGTATTATATTATAATTCAAAAAATGATTTTGCGATTTTAATCAATACAAAAACTAATGATGAAGTAATCTTTTGTAAGAGCCCAACAGGTAACAGTTTTAAAGAGATATATGAAAATATGATTCAAGAGAAAAGTAAATATACTGGCTATCACAATTTTAGAATTAATGATGAATTTAAAGCACCTAACTTAAATTTTGACGTAAAAAAAGAATATAGCGAACTAACCAATAAACAATTTGAAATAAATAGCTTTTTATATGGGGAAATTGAAAAAGCTATGCAAACTATAAAACTGACTTTGAATGAAAAAGGTGGAAAAATTAAGAGTGAAGCTGGCTTTTCTATGGTTAATCTATCTGCTTCTCTTGACGATAAGCCAAAAGAAGCTCCTAGATATTTTTATGTAGATAATACATTTTCATTATTTTTACGAGAAAAAGGAAAAGAAATGCCGTATTTTGCTGCAAGAATTGAGGACATTACTAAATTTCAATAATTATTAAACTCAACGAAAACGGTGGACTTGAGGGTACTCATTAAAATTCTCATTATTGCAACATATTATATGCCTTTGCGAGTAGTCCTTAAAGTCATTGAATAATAATAATCAGAATAAATAAATTTTTATAAGGAGGATTTTTATGAATAGCAAAGTAAAATATGCTAGTTGTATACTAGGAGGAATTCTTTTAGGCAGTTTAACAGTTGCTGGTGCTAACCAAGTAATTCAAGCAACACAAAACACAGAAATAAAAGTAAGCCTTAATGGGCAGGTACAAAGCTTCAAAGACGAAACAACAGGCGAAGCTCAATACCCTATCACCTATCACGATAGAACGTATTTGCCATTAAGAAACGTTGCACAACTTGCAGGACTTAGTGTAGATTATGATGGGAAAACTAATACTGCTATATTGAAAAATGGTAATTCTTCAGATTATAGTTTTGATGATGAAATGTCCTCAATTCTAAATAATGTAATACAGCTAGAGAACCAATCAGGTGGTTTTTGGTCAATTAACAAGTATTATACCAAAGACGGAAAATTTTACTTCGTTAGAACAGGTGAAGGAAGTCCAATGACCGTTGTATATAATGAGAATGGAAAAGAAGTTGGAATGCTAGGTGGTGATTTTGGTTCATCTGATATCTACACAGATAGTGAAGGAAATCTATATTATTATGAATATAATGTTATAGCTGGAAGAGAGCCAAATATACCTGATGAGGCTGAATTAGTTTATATAGAATTTAAAGATGGCAAAATGGAATTTCATAAAGACGAAACATTTAATTATACAAAGATGAATCCTCTAACCGATGAAGAATTAGAAAAAAGAAATCTAAAAGATCGTTTTGCTGATCAAGTGTTTGCTTATGAAGATTATTATATATGTCGTCTTGGAAATGAATATAGTTCTCTTGCTTCTTTAATAATTTATGATAAAGAATTACACAAACTTGAAGAATTTGGAACCGACTACTCCTATGATTTGTATTTGAACCAAAACGGACAAATAATTTTTTATAACAATACAAGAATTAATAATATTAACTTCGATAAAGTTAATAATGAAGTAGATAAATATTTAAAAGCAAAATTCACTTTAGAGTTTAAAGACAATACTGTAAAGCAAAAATTATTAGATATTTCAACTAAAGGTTTAAAAGGACCAGTCGGACAATCATAATTATTTATTAAATATCAACAGGCATAGCAATGATTTCATTGCTATGCCTGTTTTATTTGAGTTTCATAGTTTATGGCGCACGTGAGTAACTCCACCACGAATTGTTATCGCTATTGTTGCATACATAAATAGTTGCAATAATGGAACTTTTAATGGACGTCCCCAAGTCCAATGTGCTATAATGTAGCCATGTATTGGAAAAATTGAAAATATAAGGAGAATGTGATGAAAAAATATGTCTCGCTATTTATACTGCTTTGTATAACAACTATTATTTGTAGTATTTCTTTAGCTATAACTGCAAAAAATGTCAAAGTTAATTTTGTTGCTGGAGTAGGAAATGCATCTAGCTCAATAAAAAAGACATCATGCTCGCATGTTTATGGGCCATTTGTAAAACTTACTTCAACAGATCATGGAAAAAAATGCTCTAAATGTGGGGTTATTACAGCAAGGTCTACTCACGTATGGAAAAAATTAAGCGATACGTCAGAGAGCTGCAAAACATGTGGTGCTATAAGAACTACAGCATCTTCTGAATCAACAGCAAAACCATCAGAAGTGTTGTCTATTTCTTGTGCATCTACTTCAGTCAATGTTGGAAGTAAAATGGGGTTGGCTGCAAAACTTGATAATAATAACGTATCAGCAACGTGGTCAATAATTGGAGGAAATGGTAAAGCAACATTATCTAGTACAACAGGTGCTTCTATTATAATCACTGGTATTCAAGAAGGAACTGTGGTGTTGTCAGCATCATATAATGGAAAATCATGTAGTGAGACAATTAATATTGTTGCACCTTCAATAACTCTAAAACCAGCATGCAATCATTACATTCCAGACATAGAGATAACCAACATAGTAAGTAATGGTTTTCGTGGACATACGTACGATGTGTGGTGTAAGATTTGCAAAAAATATAAGTCTACAGGTCAAAGCGAACTTCATACATATGATGGAAATGATATATGCACACTTTGTGGATATAAAAAATGTCCACATAGTTATAAAACATATGAAATGAGAAATCTAATAACAGATGATACCTATCATACTTATGATGAATGGTGTGAAATATGTAATGAATTCATTTCTTATGGGTATAAAGGTGAGCATGAGACAAAACTTGCAGAAAATGGTACTAGAAAATGCATGATATGCGGATATGAATATTGCGAACATCCAACAGATAAAATAGAGAAAATAAATGTAGTACGTGTTGTAAGTATTCCTAGCCCAAGTAGTCCATCTTATCTTATCCCAGGTCATATGTATGATGAATGGTGTAACAATTGCCAAAAATGCATATCTACAGGGAAGAGTGAACGTCACACATTTAATGATAATTACATATGTACACTTTGTGGATATAGAAATTGTCGACATAGTCTCAATGAAATTGAAGTAAAAAATCTAATAGCTGATGATACTTATCATACGTATGATGAGTGGTGCAGAGTATGTAATGAAATTATAGGTCACATACAAAATGAAGAGCATGTAGAATGGCGACAAACAGAAAATGGCACTAAAATTTGTAAAAAGTGCGGATATGAAAAGTGTTTACACAGGAGAGAAGGTTCAGAAATAGAATACCAACATATAATTCGTACTTCAACGGATCATACATATGATATATGGTGTAAAGTATGTAACAAATATCAAGAAAGACAGATCACCGCCCCACATGAATATCGTGATGGTTCAAATATGTGCGTATTCTGCAAATATATTAGACAATAGGTGATTAGAAATAGCACTTATGAGCTATTTGGATGTCCATAAAACATTATTTGGCATAGCAATGATTTTTCATTGCTATGCCTGTTTTATTTGAGTTTCATAGTTTATGGCGCACGTGAGTAACTCCACCACGAATTGTTATCGCTATTGTTGCATACATAAATAGTTGCAATAATGGAACTTTTAATGGACGTCCCC
>JAEEYG010000043.1 GCA_016291695.1 Clostridia bacterium
AAAGTGGCTCTATCCGTAAGGGGATAAAGCCACTTTACCCGATTCCTTATAATTGTATTTTATACCATGAATCTGAAAAATACAATTTAGAAATCTAATTTATTTGCCATTCGGTAAACAATGTCATCTTGAGGAGCTTTTGACGTGCGGGTCTCAAAAAGAGACTCATACTGTCTAAAACGATCAATTAAGAAAAGTCCTCTACCATAGTGTTGTTCAGTGTCATACAGAGCAGGCATCAAGACTTCAATGACCTTTCGTTCAAGGTCTCGTGCACCAGTATCGCTATTTGAGATTTCCAAAGCGATATTTGCCCAAACACGTTCATCAATGTAACCATCAACACCCTTAGAAGCAAAGACCTGAAGATATTGGTTATAAATTGAACCTTCAGCAAATATAATATCTTGAACAACAGCAGGGGTAAGTTTTTTATACTCTGCTATCAAAGTTAGTCTTCCGACAAATTCATCAATAAATCCAAAGGAAATTAAATCTTCAGGGATATAATCTTCGCGAGTTCTTTCATCAATTAACAGGCCGTCTTCGTCTTCATCATGATCCAAATCTGTTTTGTGGGGTGGTAGTGTAGAAGGCGCATGGAAGCCAAGTTGTGGCTTTCCTTTAAGCCTAGCTTCACGAATTTTATCTATGTCAATGAAACGTCCGCCACATATGACTGTTAGCATATGTGTGTCAAAAGGGGTCCCATCTCGCCCAACATAAATAATAGATGGTTCGAGAATTTTAAGCAACTCTTCTTGAACAGCAGTACCATTTATGTCTCGACCACTTGAATTACCATTTGTAGTACACGAAACTTTTTTATCAATTTCATCAATGAAAATAATGCCACGTTCTGCCCGTTCTATATTCCCACCAGCTGCACTGATTAGAGATGTAATAATTGAATCAACATCGTTTCCAACCCAGCCTGCTGACGTCAATTGAGTAGCATTATATTTAACAAATGGAACATTGAAAATTTGCGCAATTCTTTGAATGGACGCGGTCTTACCAACTCCAGATGGACCTACAGCGACTGCAGTGAGTCGTTTTACTCTTATTCCAGTGGTATCTTCCAGCATATTCAAATATTGATTATTATATGCTATAAATAGAAGTTGCTTCAAAGCTCTGTCTTGGCCAATAATGAATTGCCTAAGATATTCAAACCATGAATCAATAGTCGCATTAAGAGCTTTATATCGCTCACGAAGCTTTTTAATTTCTGCATCATTAGTAGAAAAAAGTGGTGTAACATTTTTACTTGGAGCAGTTTTTTTTGCAGTTGTTGTAGCCTTCCGTGGCTGACTAGGTTTAGAAGGTGTTTTCTTAGTTCTTGCAGTATTGCTAGTAGATTTTCCAGTGAGATTTGCCATTTGTCAGCCCTCCTTAAACAATATTTTTGCAAATGGATTATATAAGTGATACTGCAAAAAGTCAATCGTTATGCTTGACAAAGCATATTTCAAGCATTATAATTACTTTGCTATATAAATATCGCGGGGTGGAGCAGTTGGCAGCTCGTCGGGCTCATAACCCGAAGGTCGTAAGTTCGAGTCTTACCCCCGCAACCAAAAGTATGCCTTGAATCAGTTTCTGATCCAAGGCAATTTTTTATCCCTAAATTTCAAGGAAATGTTGATTTCAAGCACATTACGAGGTACGAGAAGAGCAAAAAAATATAGTTCAAAAAAGTGCTATTTAGTACCATAAAATTCTAAAAAAGCATATAAAATGTTCTAAAATCGTGTTCTAAAAAAAATCTAAAATTTTTATGTCAAATAATCATCGACTTTCATGACGAAAGGAGATGATAAAAATCCACCCATTTTTTATAAAAAAAGATAAAAAAATAAGATCTCCACCAAAAATGTTATTTTTAATAAAATTGACATTTAAGGAGATATGAAAATGAATAATTCTTCAAATATTGTGGACAAAATAGAAGAAATTGAAATATCAAAGATTAAAGACTTTCCAAATCATCCATTTAAGGTTGAAGATGATGAGAAAATGAAAATCTTAATGGATAGTATCAAAAATCAAGGAATTCTCTATCCTGCCATCGTAAGGCAGAAAGATGATGGAACTTATGAGATGATATCAGGACACAGAAGAAAATATGCTTCAATTAAACTTGGATATACAACTATAAAGTGTATTGTAAAGAATCTAACTGATGATGAAGCTATTATTCTTATGGTAGATAGCAATATTCAAAGAGAAGAAATATTGCCAAGTGAAAAGGCATTTGCTTACAAAATGAAATTAGATGCAATAAAGCATCAAGGAATTAAAAAGGATGAAATTCCTAAAG
>JAEEYG010000044.1 GCA_016291695.1 Clostridia bacterium
CCCAGAAGCTTCGGTGCTTAGAATGGATGTAGATACTACTCAAACGAAGAACTCTCATGAGATAATACTAAACAAATTTAGAGACGAAAAAATAGACATCCTATTGGGCACCCAAATGATTACAAAAGGTCATGACTTCGAGAATGTTACACTAGTTGGAGTTTTGGCTGCTGATAGTTCAATTAATATTGGAGACTATAGAGCACAAGAAAGAACGTTCCAGCTCCTTACACAAGTATGTGGCAGGTCTGGACGAGGAGACAAAAAGGGAAGAGCAATAATACAGACTTATATGCCGGACGAATTTAGCATTCAGACAGCTAAAGAACAGGACTATTTTAAGTTTTATAGTGAAGAAATAAAACTTCGAGAAAAGTTGAATTATCCGCCATTTTGCGATATAATTATAGCGGTTATTTCAGGGACAGAAGAAAAGGATGTGGCAGAGGATTGCAAGAAATTATATGAGGTTTTTAAAGGTGAATTTGAAACGTATAATCCAATGCCTGCACCAATCTCAAAAATAAATGAGAATTATAGGTGGAGGATACTTGCAAAAACAGAGTCCGCTAAGGATAACATTGATAAATTGAATTTTTGTATAGATAGCTTTATGGGTATTAAGTCTAAAACCACTAAATTAAGTTTTGACATAAATCCTAATAATATGATGTAAGGGGTGAAACAAATGGCTGTCAGACAAATTAGAGAAATTGGGGATAATCTGCTTAGAAAAAAGTCAAGACCATTTGAAACTGTTGACGATAAAGCAAGGCAATTATTAGAAGATTTATATGATACATTAAAGGTTACAAAGGATGGCGTAGGGCTTGCAGCACCTCAAGTTGGAGTATTAAGAAGAGCAATAGTAGTTGATTTAAGTATGGAAGAGGAAAATCCTCAAGGACCATTTTTCCTAATTAATCCAGTCATTGTTAAGCAAAGTGGTTCTCAAGTATGTAGAGAAGGCTGCTTAAGTGTTCCTGGCAAATTAGGAGATGTTACAAGACCAGAAAAGGTTACTGTTGAAGCGTTAGACAAAAACGGAAAAAAAGTTAAGATAAAGGCAGAAGGCCTACTTGCGGTTGTTTTAAGCCACGAAATAGATCATTTAGATGGTATTTTATTTGTAGATAAAGCAACTGAAATATTTGACCAAGACGAATTACAAGAAGAGGAGCGGTGAGTAATTGAATATAGTATTTATGGGGACTCCAGAGTTTGCACTTTCAACTTTGGAAGAGATATATAATTCAAAACATAAGGTTTTAGCTGTTGTTTCTCAGCCTGATAAGCCATGTGGCAGAGGAATGAAGATAATGCCTACTCCTACAAAAGAGTTTGCTACTAAGAACAATATAGAGGTTTTGCAACCAGAAAAGATTAAAAAGAACGAGGAGTTTATTCAAAGAATAAAGGACTTAAATCCTGATATTATAGTAGTTGTTGCTTATGGAAAAATTCTTCCAGAATCAATCCTAAATATTCCAAAGTATGGTTGTATGAATGTACACGCATCACTTCTTCCAAAATTAAGGGGAGCAGCACCTATTCAATGGGCAATAATTAGTGGTGAGGCTACAACAGGTGTTACTACGATGAAGTTGGATAAAGGCATGGACACAGGTGATACTTATCTTAAAGAAGAAATATCTATAGAGCCAGATGAAACATATGGCTCATTATATGAAAAGCTTAAAACTTTGGGTGCTAAGCTAGCTGTTAAAACGCTAGATGAAATTGAAGCGGGAACAGTTACTGCTAAACAACAAACTGGAGATTTTACTATCGCACCAATGGTGTTCAAAGAACAATGTAGAATAGATTTTAACAAAACATCAAGAGATATCTGCAACCTTATTAGGGGGGTTAATCCTGCACCTGTGGCTTGGACAGAGTATGAAGAAAAAGTTTACAAAGTTTGGAACGCGAAAGAGGCTAATCAAGAGAGCATTGATTTGGCAAGCGCGCCAGGAACGATTGTTAAGGCAAACAGCAAAGAAGGACTTATTATTAAGACTTTAGATGGTGCTATTAGCATTACAGAAATTCAAGCACCTGGCAGTAAGAAGATGAATACTTTGGATTTCCTTAGAGGAAATGCTATTAAAGAGGGAACAATTTTAAAATAATAAAAAGGAGTGGTCGAGATGGAAGAAAATGAAAAGAAGGAAGTTGAAGAAGTAAAAGAAGTTGCGACTAATGTAGCTGAAAACGAAGCAACAGATGAAATAGTTGAGATTGATGGTCAAACAGACGTAATTATTAATGGCGATGACAAAAGCATTAACATTTCAGAAGATGTTATTGCATCAATTGCAGGACTTGCAGCACAAGAGGTTAATGGCGTAGCTTCAATGAATGCTAGTGGACTTGGAGAAGTTCTTGGAAGAAAACCAAAGGGCGTAAAAGTTCAATCTGGAGACAAAGACGTTATTATAGACATTACTCTTACAACAGAGTATGGTGCAAGAATTCCTGACGTTTGCTGGGAAGTTCAAAACAGAGTTAAGACTAGAGTTGAGACAATGACTGGACTTAGCGTTTCTTCTGTAAATGTGCATGTACAAGGAATTAGCATGCCAAAGAAAAAGCAAGAGGTTATTAAAGAAGAAGCGCCAAAGGAAGAAGCGCCAAAGGAAGAAGCTCCACAAGCTGAGGCTACTAATGATGAAGAACCTATTAAAGGATAATACTACAATAGAATTGATTCGAGATATGATTATTTTTGTAATAAGGAGATGTTACTTATGAGATTACTAGATAGATTAATTTCATTCATTTTTTCACTTTTGTTCTTAGCTTTGGCAGTTGTTCTTATTATGCTTGGAATAGGGGCAATTGAACCACAAATGTGCCAAGGGCTGCTTAATCAATATGTGTTTAATCAAGAAATTCTTAAATCAGGAATTTTTAATCCTGTCACAATTACAGGTATTGTATTGCTTCTATGTTCACTTAAGACAACAGTGTTTTTATCATTGTTCAAAATTAATGATAAAAAGCCAATAGTTGTTAAACATAAAAATGGTGAAGTTCAAATTGCTCAAGAAACAATCGTTAATACTGCTAAAACAGCTACTTTGTCTTTTGACAATGTAAAAGATGTTCAAGCTAGAATGATTAAAAAGAGAATGGGAATTGTTATATACGAAGTTATTCAAGTATATGTTAATTCAAACATTAATGAACTTACAGAAGCAATTCAGTATAGTGTAAAAGATATTATCAAATCTACAGTTGGCGTTACTGTTCAAGACGTTAACATTAGAGTTAAGAATGTTTATGCAGGTAAAAAGCCAGAGCCTGAAAAGAAGGCTGAAGAAGTTGCTCCTGCTGTAGAAGAAGTAAAAGCTGCCGAGCCAAAAGTAGAAGAAGTTAAAGAGGCAGTTGCAGTAGAAGAACAACCTGTAGAGCAAGTTGCAGGAGAAGTTTTAGAAGCTGCTGAACCTCAAAATGAGGAAAATTAGTAATAGGATTTCAAGGAGGTATATATATGACTTTTAAAGAGTTTTTAGACAAATACCTAGGAATAATAATAGGCGTACTAGTAGCAATTATTATAATAGTTTGCCAAGCAGTTTATCTTTGTGAGTGCATCGTTCTTTGCTTTGCACTTGGTTGGTTTGGAAGATATGTTCAAATGAACAAAGATTCTGTTAAAGAAAAACTAAAGAATTGGATAGACAGGTTTTAGAAAGGAGTAGACTTCTAAGCTATGAGTAGGAAAGTTGCAAGAGAAAATGCCTTCAAAATGATATTTGAAATGGCATTTCAAGATGAAGAGGCAAGTGATATATTTGCAAAGTTTATGGAATTACAAGAGGATAAATTAGATTTAGACGAAGAAGATGAAAAGTATATATTGGCCGTTCTTTCAGGAGTTAAGGAAAATCTTGCAACAATAGATGAGAAGATTAAGCTACACCTTAAAGACTGGAGCTTTGAAAGAATTAGTAAAGCAGATCTTGCTATTTTGAGACTTGCTATTTATGAGATTCTTTACAAAGACGATATCCCTACTAAAGTTTCAATAAATGAAGCTGTAGAGATAGCAAAATCATATTCAGATGATTCTTCGCCTTCATTTGTAAATGGAGTATTAGCAGAAATCATTAAAGAAAAATAGAAATCAGGAGAACGTTATTTTGGAACAATTATCATTTGACATAGATGAAGCTGGAAACGCTAAAGCGAAGCCGATTTCGGTAAAAGAATTAAACTTGTATGTGAAAGACTTGTTGGACAGAGATGATTTCTTAAACAATGTATATGTAAAAGGTGAAATTTCAAATTATAAAAGACATTATACAGGGCACCTTTACTTTACTCTTAAAGACAAAGACGCTGCTGTAAAGTGTGTCATGTTTAAATCTTACACAAGTACACTTGATTTTGAACCAGAAGATGGAATGCAAGTAGTAATACTTGGAACTTGTGGAGTATATGAACGAGATGGAGTATACCAAATTTATGTTAAAGCAATTAGTCAGGATGGTTTAGGAAATCTATATAAGGAATTTGAGAAGTTAAAAGAGGAACTTGCTAAAAAAGGACTCTTCGATGAAGAAAATAAAAAACCAATTCCTCTTTTGCCAAAGTCGATTGGAGTTGTGACTTCTTCAACAGGTTCAGTTATAAAAGATATTATCAATGTTACAACGAGAAGGTTTCCTAAGGTAAATATTAAGCTTTTCCCTGCACAAGTTCAGGGAAGTGGAGCAGCAGACACAATATGTGAAGGTATTAAATATTTTAATAAAGAAAAAAATGTTGATGTTATTATCGTGGCTAGAGGTGGAGGTTCACTAGAGGACTTATGGCCGTTTAACGAAGAAAAAACTGCATATGCAATTTATGAGTCAGAGCTTCCAGTTATTTCTGCTGTAGGTCATGAAACGGACTTTACTATAGCAGATTTTGTAGCAGACTTACGAGCACCAACTCCTTCCGCTGCAGGCGAACTTGCTGTTCCAGAATTAGATGAAGTTTTGTGGAAGATAGAAAATTTTAAGCGAAGATTGAAAACGGCACTTGTTAAAGAAACTTCAAATTTTAGAGTGAAATTAGACAGTTTAATGCAATCAAAACCTTTTTCAAATCCTTTAAGCATGCTAGAGACAAGGATTTTAAGGCTAGAAGGATTAAACAAGCATATAGAAAACAATGTAAAGCTTGGCATTAAAAACAAAAAGATTAAATTGGTTGAAAAAATTGCAACACTAGATGGGCTAAGTCCTCTTAAAATTCTATCTAGAGGATACAGCATGGTGCTAGATGAAAACGACAATATTGTAAAATCAAAAAAAACATTGAAAAAAGATGACAAAATAAAGATTACCATGCATGATGGTGATGTGGAGGCAAAAGTATTATGAAGAAAGACGAAAAGCTAAGTTTTGAAGACTCTATGGAAAAGCTTGAAAAAATAGTAGAAGAACTTGAAAATGGAGATTTAAAGCTTGAAGAACTAGTAAACAAATATAAAGAAGGCATGGAGCTTTCTACACATTGCAACGAATTACTTGAAAAGGCTGAAAAAAGTATAACAATCTTGCTTAAAGATGGTGAAGGCAATATGAAGGAAGAGGAATTTAAGGTATAGGTAGTATTTTAGGGGGACACAAAATGAAAGATTTTTTAACAAATAAATGGCTTTGGATTCCTATTGCGACATGGTTTATAATTCAGCTATTTAAGCTTATACGAGAGTGCTTAAAGAACAAAAAAATGGACTTTAAGAGGATCATGGGGGCTGGGGGTATGCCAAGCTCACATACAGCTTGCGTTACATCACTTGCCACTTCTATAGGCGTATCAGAAGGCTTTGGAACACCGCTATTTGCACTTTCGGCTGTTTTTTGCTTTATAGTTATGTATGATGCAGCTGGAGTAAGGAGAGCAGCTGGAAAGCAAGCTAGAGTGCTTAATAAGATTATTGAAAGTGACGGTCAGAACATCAATATTCAAGAAAAGTTAGTTGAACTTTTAGGCCATTCACCGGTTGAAGTCCTTGTGGGAGTAATAGTTGGCATTGCGTTTGGACTTTTGTTTTCACATATTTGGGATCTTTAATTTTGAATATAGAATTTAAAGGGGAAAAGCAGAGCTTTTCCTTTTTTATTGGGTTATAGTCATTGCATACGAATGTTTACGAAAATTCTTCTAAATAATTGACAAGAGCGGATTTTTAAGTTAAAATAATCTCCGCATGGGAAAAGGTAGGCTAACCCGGAAGGCTTACTTCTATGTGATAATAATATGGTTAATTTTTATTTGAATGGAGGTACTAGTATTACCATGAATAATACTACATTTAGCCCAAAGGCTAGCGAAATTGAAAGAAAATGGTATGTTATTGATGCTGATGGCAAAGTAGTTGGTCGTCTAGCTCAAGAAGTTGCCAAACTATTAAAAGGAAAACATAAACCTACATATTCAACACATATGGATATGGGAGATTTTGTTATAGTAATTAACACAGATAAAATGATTCTTACAGGAAAGAAAGCAACAGATAAGCTTTATACAAACTTCACAGGTTACATTGGTAACATGAAGTATACAATGGCTAAAGATATGAAGTCAGAAGACATTTTGATGCATGCAGTTAGAGGAATGCTTCCAAAGAACAGCTTAGGAAGAGATATGCTTAAGAAATTAAGAGTATATGCTGGAAACGAGCACGAACAACAAGCTCAAAAACCAGAAGTATACGAGTTTTAAGGAGGAAAGTTAGATGGCTAAAAAAGAATCAAATGTTTTCTATGGCACAGGTAGAAGAAAGAACGCTGTTGCTAGAGTTAGAATCGTACCTGGTAAAGGAAATATCGAAATCAATAAAATGTCACTTGATGAATATATGCCTACAGATGTAGCTAAGATTATAATCAAACAACCTCTTGTAGTTACAGGAACAGAAGGAAAGTATGATTTAATCGTTAAAGTAGTAGGCGGTGGTTTTTCTGGACAAGCAGGAGCTATTCGTCATGGACTATCTAGAGCATTAGTTAAGGCTAATCCAGAATTTAAACCAGCTTTAAAAGCTGCAGGATTTATGACAAGAGATCCTCGTATGAAGGAGAGAAAGAAGCCAGGTCTTAAGAAAGCTCGTAAAGCACCACAATTTAGTAAGAGATAATATCTTATATACAAAAAGAATTCTCAAGCATTGCTTGAGAATTCTTTTTTGGGTTTACTCGAGATGCATAGCTCTCCGGAAAAGCTTAATGAGATGCTCCGGCTCGGGTTTTTCATCCAGGCATGCCGCCACGAACATGTCGCGGACGGAGTAACCAATAACCTTGCCGTTTTTCTTGGGACGAGAAAGAAGCCTGGTAAAGACAGCCATGTCCATGATGAATTCATGTTCCGAGGCGAAAACCTTCAGGAAACCGAGGAGTGCTCTGGTATTTCCATCCCGGAAGGGATGGATTTTCCAGATGCGAGCCATCCGTGTTGCAAGCTCTACTGCGATATCATCACAAGAAAGCTCAGACCACCTGATGCTATTGAGCATATAGATTTCCTTACGGAGTTTCATGTCAATTTCGGTGGGGAGAGCATAGTTGATAGAAAGCCCAGGAATAAAGAATTCCTCTGCCTTGAAAAGAGTGATGATTCTGTAGTCGCCAGCCCAGTCGAACAGTTCGCCGAAGATGTACTTGTGGATTGCACGAAGCAGATCGGGATCGAGCCGCCGGGAGTGCACAAATTCGGTCGAAATGACTTTGTCTTTCAGACGCTTGTACTCCACATCCCGAAGCTCTTCATAGTCGGTAATATTGAGCTTGTTCTTAAGAGTTCCATTGGGGTAGATGTACGGGTCAAAAATTCCACCGCCCGAGGCGCTTACGTCATAGTTGTAACGAGAACCGCCACCACTTTTGCCTTTTACCGCGTACTTGTAGTTAGCCATACACGGGATACCTCCTTAAATGAATTTTGCATAGAAATTTTACCACGTTAACATAAATTGGTCAATTGCTTTAGCATATTTTTTTGGACTGCGCCCCCTCATTCTTCGTAGCGGCGCTACTCACGTGCGCCATAGGCAATGTCTCCATTTGTAGCGGACAGCAACGCTGTCCATGGCGAGCAATGCTCGCAGCTACGAACTGTTGAAGCTTCCATGCTAAGGCCAAAAACATCGCTTAGGTATAAATGTTATATAATAAAAAAGTGGTCGCCCGATTCGTAGTTGGAAATTTTGCCTTGCAAAATTTCCTTCCACAAGCTCCATCAAACTCTTACACTTTTTCATTCTATAACATTTATACCCTCGCACTGTTTTTGGCTTTGCCTGGGGCAAGAGATGCCAGTATAGATTGTTTATTCATAGTGTATGGCGCACGTGAGTAGCGCCGCTACGAAATGAACTGCCTCTGCTCGCCGCTACGAATGAGTGCCGAAACTCCAAAATACGGCTTGAAGCAAACACATTTTCGTGATAAAATATCTATTTGATTATGAGGTTTTGAAGGCCAGGAAGCAACAAATAATATATAAGGGGAAAACAATGAACGAGTATATCGAAATAAAGGGAGCAAAAGTTAATAATCTAAAGAACATAGATTTAAAAATACCTAGAAACAAGCTAGTCGTTGTTACAGGATTATCGGGTTCAGGAAAGTCAAGTTTAGCATTTGATACAATTTATGCCGAAGGGCAGAGAAGATATGTTGAGAGTTTAAGTGCATACGCTAGACAATTTTTAGGAATAATGGAGAAACCAGATGTTGAGTATATAACAGGTTTGTCTCCAGCAATCTCTATAGCTCAAAAGACAACTTCAAAAAATCCACGTTCTACTGTTGGTACTGTTACAGAAATATATGACTATTTAAGACTAATGTTTGCAAGA
>JAEEYG010000045.1 GCA_016291695.1 Clostridia bacterium
CGCTCCTCCTAATGCTCCACCAAATACCGTTTTAGTAACTGCTCCTACAACTTTTTTGGCACGTTCTACTCCAGCTACTCCAATTGAATTAGACTTATTTTGTAGCATTTCTCCAAATCTTTGAAGTTCTGCCCTAGCAAAATTTTTGTCGCCACTTGCAACTTCAATATCATCTCTTGCTTCTATGCTACTTATCATTCTTTTGGCTTCATTTAACGTTTCTGCTTGACCTGGCTCTCCAGTCTCTGCTTGATATACAGTATTAGCGTATGATGTCAAAATACCATCCATATCTTTCTCAAGCTCAATAAGTCTTGCAATAGCACGTTTTTTATTTTCTATAATCTCTTCTCTTGAAAGAGCACGTCTTTCTGACAAAGTTATTCCTCCTCTCCCAAGCTTTCTTCAAGTTTGTCAAGGAGTGATATATATAAACAAAGTTCAAAATAATTTAGATGACTAAGTTCATCATTGGTAAGAAATTTCATTTTATTTCCACTTAACATTTCTTGCATAGACATCCCTCACTTTAAATAAAATGATATCACAACAAAAAATACAGGTCAAATTTGCAAAATACCATGCTTTGAGTTAAAGCTCGGTTCTGTTTTCAAGGGCCTTTGCAAGTGTCACTTCATCTGTATATTCTAAATCTCCTCCAATAGGAATTCCATGCGCGATACGAGATGTTTTAATATTGAAAGGTTTAACAAGCTTAGAAATATACATAGCTGTTGCTTCTCCCTCTACATTAGGATTAGTTGCAAGTATTAACTCTTTAATATTTCCACTTCCCACTCTGGTAATAAGCTCTTTGATTTTTATATCGTTAGGTCCTATTCCATTCATAGGAGAAATTGTACCATGTAAAACATGATAAACACCATTATACTCATGCGTTCTTTCTATTGAAGCAATATCCCTAACATCTTCTACCACGCATATTGTTTCTTTATCTCTTTTTAAATTGCTGCATATTGGACAAGGATCTACATCAGTAATGTTGCTACATATAGAACAATACTTTAGTTTTTTGCGCGCATCAACTATTGCATTTGCAAACTCTTCCGCATTTTCAATCGGAGAGTTTAAAACATAAAACGCAAGTCTAACTGCTGTCTTGTGACCAATACTAGGCAATTTTTCAAATTCTTCTATTAACTTTTCTATAGAATTACTAAAAGCCATTTTTTCACCTTTTATTTTACTTATTTAGATAATTATAGTAATCCATTTAATCCGCTGGGAACGCCATACTTGCCCATTTCTGCCTCAACTATTTCATCAGCTTTCTTCACGCCTTCAGAGATTGCAGCAAGAATAAGATCTTCTAATGTTTCAACATCATCAGGATCTACTACTTCTGGTTTAATCTTTATTGATTTTACTATCTTTTTTCCGTTCATGACGATTTTAACAGCACCGCCACCACTTGATACTTCAAATTCTTTTGCCTCAATATCTCCTTGAGTCTTCATCATATCATTTTGCATTTGTTTAGCTTGCTTTAAAAGTTGATTCATGTTTCCGCCCATACCTGGGAAACCACCATATCCATTAAATTTACTCATTTTATTCTCTCCTTATTATCTAAAATTATCATATTTGACACTTGTCTCTTTTCCAAGTGCTGCTTTAACGGCCGACTTAATTACAACCTTTGATTCATCTTTTGATAGGTTGTCTTTCGTGACCGACTGCAAATTGCCATTAAATATAATATGAACAATCCCATCATCTTGAAGTTCAAATTTTGCTAAAAGCAAATCTGCATGCAATCTAATTTTGCCGTTTTCTTTAATTATTGTCAACACCTTGTCTTTTAAATCACTTTCTGCATTTGCTACCGCTCTAGCCTCTTTCTTATCACATAATTTAATTAAACCTGTTTCAAATAAAATCTCTGGGTTGCTTGCCCATCTTATATTGTTATCTATATCAGAAAGATTTGTAATCAAATCAAGAAATGCGCTTCTACTAGAGGCGTTAATCAAGTTCATTATTTTTGACTTTTCTTCTTCACTATACCCTGCATAAGATGCGTTTAGAGAAATAAGTGCTATATCTCTTTCAAACTTTATTAATTCGTTTAAGAATACTCTAACATTTTTGCCATCTTGAATAATCTGATTGCTCAAAAGCAATACTCTGTCTATGTTTTTGCTAATCAAGGCCTCTGTAATGTCAAATAGGGAATCAAATTTTGGAACTCCAAGAAAGCCTCTTATTCTTTCTTCAGTAATTACTTCATCGCCTTCTTGTCCACATCTATCTAATATAGATATCCCATCTCTCATGGCACCGTCTGCCATTCTTGCAATAAGCCTTAGTGCGCCTTCTTCAATCTTGATGTTTGAATCATCGCAAATAAATTTTAGTCTTTTTATAATATCTTCTTCATGAATTCTCCCAAAGTCAAACCTTAAGCAACGCGAAAGAATAGTCTCCGGTAGCTTTTGAGGTTCTGTAGTTGCAAGTATAAAAATAACATGTGCAGGCGGTTCC
>JAEEYG010000046.1 GCA_016291695.1 Clostridia bacterium
ATGTGGCCGTTGAGCCTCTCAGCTCGGCTACTGATCATCGCTTTGGTAGGCCGTTACCCCACCAACTGGCTAATCAGCCGCGAGCCCATCTAAAGGCGGATTACTCCTTTGACTACATGAAGATGTCTTCTCGTAGTATTATGCGGTATTAGCACTGATTTCTCAATGTTATCCCCCTCCTTAAGGTAGGTTGCTCACGTGTTACTCACCCGTCCGCCACTAAATCTTCGCCTCATGTAAACATTCGGCTGGATTCCGTTCGACTTGCATGTCTTATGTGCGCCGCCAGCGTTTCTCCTGAGCCAGGATCAAACTCTCAAATTTAAATTCGAATCAGATCTCTCTGATTTTTAGTTCTTTTTGAGTATCCATACTCTTGGTTTTATTTGTACTTTTAGTACGATTTGTTTCTAATTTCGTTTTCACGAATTACGCTTGGTTTTCTCTTACTCTCATTGTTTACTTTTCAATGTGCTTTTTTTGAAGTGTAATGCGTTTAACAATTTCACTTCTTAAAATATCACTAAATGTAATATTCAAATCGCTTTGAAAGTGGCAATTTCAATACTCTTTCGAGCTTCGTTGAAAATGCATTCTCTCAAGTGACGTTAAATATATTAACATTTAGAATATGCTTTGTCAACAAGAAAAATCACTTTTTTAGAAGTTTTTTTCGAGGACATATTTTGAATTTTTTGAGCATAAAAAAATACTCAAAATCTCTTACGAGAAATCAAGTAAATACTTTAAAAAATTGGCTATATATCAGCATATTTTAAATACTTCTTTACTATTACACTCAAATATTCAAAATAAAAAACTTGCAAGTCTTTTCGACTTACAAGTCTTATTATAACAGGTTTTTATAACTTTGCAACTATTATTTTTTTATGAATAGCCGGGTGTATAGTAACTTATACGTTATCTACTTTTGTCGATTAAATCATTAACCATCTTAGTTATATTCTCCACTGTTCTCCAAGAGTCAGCAGTTACCATTGTAGGCTGTATATCTATTCCAAATGCAAGGCTTAGATTATCTATAAGGTTAATAAAAGCAAGCGAATCAAGTATATCGTTTTCTATTAAATCAAGATTCTTTTGGGTCCTCAACTCTTCGCACCCAGTTTCCTCAATTACCATATTTAATACTTCATTATAATTATCCATGTCAGCCCAACCTTTCCATTTTATATTTCTGATTTACCATTAAGAGTCAATGAAAGTGAATCGACAAATTGAAGCGTCGGAATCATATATTGTGGCAACTTGTTAGATATTGACTCTTTTATCTTTGAAGCATCTGCATTCTCTTCTAAAACAATATATGCAATAATTCTCTTCACTTCTTCACTATCTGACTTTTCTGCTTTCACTTTGCAATTTCTAACGCCATCAATACTTAAAATGTTGTTCTCTATATCAGATAGTTCAATTCTATATCCTTTATATTTTACTTGTGTGTCTTTTCTAGAAACAAAATATAACTTATTGTCTTTATAGAATCCTAAGTCACCAGTAAGATAGCCTTTTTTGCCATTATACATTATGAACTTTGAATTGTTGTTATCGTCAAGGTATCCTTTGGCTACGCTCTTACCAGTAATCAATATTTCTCCAACTTCGCCTTCACTTTTAGGAATCATATTATCAACAATTAAAATTTCAACATCATCTTTAGGATAACCTATAGGAATAATGTCTTTATAGTCTTTTGGTATATCAATACTTGTCACAGCAAATGTCGCCTCAGTAGGGCCATAAGAATTGATAATCTTAATGTCAGGAAACCTTTGATATAGCTTATCAACCAATTTATGAGTCAATCTCTCACCGCAAAACAATATTTGATTTAAATGAGGCATAAGTGTTTGATTAAACTGATAATCTGTTGCCATTAATTCTGCTGAAGATGGTGTAAGAATCATCATGTTTGAATTGCTAGTTTTTAAATCATCATATAACTTTTGAAATTTAAGAATTGATATATCTTCTCCAATATAGTGATTTGAACCAGTTGCTAAGCTTAAATATATATCTGCTACCGATAAGTCAAAAGAAAAAACAGCCTGATTATAAATAGTATAATTATCTATGTGACTTTCTAAACCAGATATCCTTTTTAACCATTTAACACATGAATCAATGTTTTCATATGTAACCATAACTCCTTTAGGATTTCCTGAAGTTCCAGATGTGAATAAGATGTAGTAAACATCTTCAGGCTTCATATCAATTCTAACTATATCTTCATAATTATAATATTCCTCAATCTGATTAAAAGAAATTGTTTTGTAATCTCCATTCACAGAGCAATCTCCAATTATAAATGAAGGATTTACAGAATCTATGATGAATTTAACGCGTTCTTTACTCATCATTTTATCTATTGGAACGTACGCAATGCCTAAAAATGAGCACGCTAGAAAAGATGCAATCATATAAACCTCTTTGTGGCCATACACAACAATCGGCTTATCTTTTGGTGCATCTTTAATTAATTCATAAACCTTGCAAACAATTTCGTAAAATTCTCCATAGGTGTACTGTTTATCATGTTTACAGCACTTTTCGCTTGAATATGCTTTTAAATTTTCCAAAATATCATTTAGTAACATTATAACCTCTTTTACTATGAACGAATTTGGTCTTGTGGAATAAAGCTGTAATCATACATTACTTTAGAGTGATTATCTAATATTAATTCTCTATTAAGAAGCTTTCCACTTTCTTTATCATAAGTTTCTCTGTATACCTTACTATTTCTATAGAATACTCCATCTTCATCCTTAGCATAGTGATTATCCTCTTCGACAATCTTATACATTTTGTCTAGTGGCGTTGACGAACGTATCTCTCCATAAATCATAGTTTCATCTTGCCAAACTCTAAGTTGTATATCACCATTTGTATTGTTTTTAAATCTGTAGTCCAGATTTTTGTAGCAAAGTGAAACACCTGTCCCAAAAGGCACTCGTCTTTTTTCATCAGGAAAAAGAGCATCCGAATGATGATGCATTTCGGTTACTTCAAGTGGTGTGTGCAAAATAAGCCAATGGATCAAATTACCCATTGCACATATTCCTCCACCAACACCTTTTCCCATATTTCCATGATTTATATACAATCCATCTACATAACCTTTCTTATATGTAGGTCTGCCAACTAGATTCCAAAAAGAAAACTCTTCACCAGGTTTTAAAACTATGCCATCAATACATTTTCCAGCTACCTTTAAGTTCTGTGCTTTCCCTTTTTGCAATTTCATATCAACATTTAGTAGTTTTCTAAGTAAAATCTTGCAATGTCCTTTCCAAATATATTCAAGATTTTCACTTTGCTTGTGCTTAGCAAACTTTTTGCCATGTAATAAATCCTTAAAGTCTTTTTTCTTACACTCTTTAAATAGCGCTATTTCATAGCACATAGGATTTATCTCGCAAAAAAGCTTACGTTTCTTTTTCATGCTAATCCTTTCCCCTTTTACTATTTGCAATATATTATTTAATCATCTTATTGAATTCATCTTCATTAATAATAGTTACCCCTAGCTCTTGAGCCTTAGTAAGCTTTGAACCAGCTTCTTCACCAGCAAGAACATAAGTAGTTTTTTTAGAGACAGAGCCAGATACTTTTCCTCCAAAGCTTTCAATTATATCTGAAGCTTCTTTTCTTCCAAGTGTAGGCAGAGTGCCTGTAAGAACAAATGTCATCCCCTCAAAGCGGCTGTCTTTTAACTCAATTTGCATTCCATTCATGTTCAAACCGGCGTTCTTAAGTTTTTTAATTAAATCTTTCGTTTGAGGATTTTTAAAAAACTCACATATGCTCTCTGCCATGATTTGTCCGACTTCGTGAATGCCAGCTAATTCTTCTATTGTTGCGTTAGATATCGCATCTAAATCTGCAAAGTTCTGTGCAATTATTTTTGCAGATTTTCCGCCGACGTGTCTGATTCCAAAAGAATTAATTAGCTTGTCTAATGTATTTGACTTAGACTTATTAATTGCATTTATAAGATTATCTGCCGACTTGTCGCCCATTCTTTCAAGAGCAACCAAGTCTTCTTTCTTCATAGAATAAATGTCAGCAATATTAGAAATAAGTTTGGCATCTAATAACTGCTCTATTACTGCAGGTCCCAAGCCCTCAATATCCATGGCATCCCTGGAAGCAAAATGAACAAGGCTTCTAAATAGTTGCGCAGGGCATTCTATTCCAGTACATCTAACTACTGCTTCGCCCTCTACTCTTTCTGTAGGAGCTCCACATACAGGGCATTTATTAGGCATTTTAAATGATGTTTCTTTTCCGTTTCTTTTGTCTTTTAGCACTTCAACAACTTCCGGAATAACATCTCCTGCTTTTTGAATATAAACTCTATCTCCAATGCGAATGTCTTTTTCCTTAATAAAGTCTTCATTATGAAGTGTAGTTTTAGAAATAATCGAGCCAGCAACTGGCACAGGATCCAAGATTGCAACAGGTGTTAGTGCGCCTGTACGTCCTACTTGAATCACAATATCTTTAACAGCTGTTTCTTTTTTCTCAGGTGGATACTTATAGGCTACAGCCCACTTTGGAACTTTAACAGTAGTACCAAGTTCCTCTCTTTGTTTTAAATCGTCAACTTTTATAACAGCGCCATCTATATCGAAAGGTAACGATGCTCTTAAGTTTCC
Source organism: Clostridia bacterium (assembly GCA_016291695.1). Classification (GTDB taxonomy): domain Bacteria; phylum Bacillota; class Clostridia; order TANB77; family UBA1234; genus RGIG6105. The sequence goes on from JAEEYG010000046.1 coordinate 4,683, forward strand.
TATTTCTTCTATTGCAGAATAAATCTCATCTATAGTCTTACACTTTTTACAATACGGAATAACATTCATTCCAAGTTTTTTCATATATTCAATTGACTCATGATGAGATGAAATTTCCTTTCCTTCTATCTTTTGCATGTTAAATATAAAAACGCTTAAATTTCTAGAAGCAGTAATAGAAGAATCAAGCTGGCGAAGAGAGCCTGCTGCAGCATTTCTGCAGTTAGCAAATATCTTTTCACCAAGTGCCTCACGTTCTTCATTTATTCTCTCTAATTCTTCTCTAGGAAGATATACTTCACCTCTAGCGGTAATCGTAACCTTTTCAGTTAATTTAGAGGGAATCGTTTTAATAACTTTTAGATTTTCTGTAACATCTTCTCCTACAAGGCCATTTCCACGTGTAGAGCCTCGTACTAAAATACCATCAACATATTCTAACGAGACTGACAAACCATCAATTTTTGTTTCAACGCAATATGATGGATTTTCAACTTCTTTTGAAACTCTATTTATAAAGTCATTAATATCATTTAAGTCAAAAACATCTTGCAAACTTTGAAGTGGAACTTCATGAGTGACTTCGCTAAACTTCTCACTTACCTTTCCTTTAGCAACAATAACTTGAGTTGGTGAATCTTTAGCAATAAGTTCAGGATGTTCTTTCTCCATATTACGAAGCTGCATCATAAGCATATCATATTCAAAATCAGATATTTCCGGATCATCATCGTTATAATACTTTGCTGCATAGTAATTAATCTTATCTTTTAATTCATTATAATCTTTTTCGATTTTAGTCATAATTTTTTCCTTTATTTTGATTCTAAGATTTCATCCTTAGATGCCTTAATGTAATCCCAGCCTGAGAACACAGATGCAACAAGTGAAACGCACATTGCAACGCTCATTAATAAATTTAAAACATATTGAACCATTCCGCCTGGGAATAATCTAGGTCCTCCTTCATCCATAACATTTGCATAAACTATCGCATCTGGGCCTTCTAAAAATGCAAAGAAAGATGTTGCACATAAGAAAGCAAGAATAATAGCAATCATTTGAGAAACTGTTTTAACTTTACCATACCAAGAAGCAGCGACTACATTTCCCTTTTTGGCTTGAAGCATTCTTGATGCTGCAACAAGCAATTCACGAGCCTCAGTTATGATTACAATCCAAGCTGGAATCATCCTAAATTCTACTAATATAAGCAAGCTGGCAACTACCAAAAGTTTATCTGCAATTGGATCCAAAAATTTTCCAAAAGTAGTAATCATGTTATTTTTTCTAGCTATTTTACCATCAAAGTAGTCTGTTATTGAGGCAATGCAAAAGATTGCTAGTAATATTAGATTTTTAATTGGTATAAATCCAACCGTTCCCTCGATTGGTAAATATGCTATGACTACTAATACTGGAACTAGTAGCATCCTTAAACATGTTAACTTATTTGGTAAATTCATCAAAATCCCCTCTTTCATATTTTTAACAAAGATATTATATCATTAAGGCTGGTATTGTACTATATTAAAACAAAAAAAGAAGCATTAAAAGGCAACTTTAAAGGCAATAAAATGGGCGAGCCTACCGCTCACCCAACTATTGAATTTCTTTAGTATTATTCAACTATTGTGACCAATTCGCCATCTTTAAAGTCGATTGTAACATCTGATTTTGATATTATCTTTTGCTCAACGATTTCCTTAGCTATTAAAGTCTCAAGAGATTTTTGAACGAATCTCTTAAGTGGTCTAGCTCCGAACATCGGATCATAGCCATTTTCTAGTAAATACTCTTTAGCACCATCTGTAAGCGATAATCTGATTAATCTATCTTCTAGTCTTCTATTCAAATCAGTTATTAGAAGGTCTAGAATTTTTGATATATCATCTTTATTCAACGGCTTAAACATTATTATCTCATCTAACCTATTTAGAAACTCTGGTCTAAATGTTTCTTTCAATTCTATCGCAACTTGACCTCTAGTTTCTTCAGTAATCTGGTTATTTTCGTCAATTCCATCCAAAATATACTCCGAGCCAAGGTTTGATGTCATAATGATAATCGTGTTTTTAAAATCTACTGTTCTGCCTTGTGAATCTGTGATTCTTCCATCATCTAGCACTTGTAAAAGAACATTAAATACATCTGGATGAGCTTTTTCAATTTCATCAAATAATACAACAGAATAAGGTTTTCTTCTAACCGCTTCTGTAAGCTGTCCACCTTCTTCATAACCTACATATCCCGGAGGTGCACCAATTAGCCTTGCAACGCTGTATTTTTCCATATATTCTGACATATCAATTCTAACCATGTTGTGCTCATCATCAAACAAGCACTCGGCAAGCGATTTAGCAAGTTCAGTCTTACCAACACCTGTAGGTCCTAGGAACATAAATGAACCAATTGGTCTTTTAGAATCTTGTATGCCAGCTCTAGAACGAAGTATGGCATCAGAGATTCTTTTAACCGCATCATCTTGTCCAATTACTCTTTTATGTAAGATATCAGGAAGATTTAAAATCTTTTCTCTTTCACTTTGCTCAAGCTTACTAACTGGAATTCCTGTCCACTTTGAAATGATTTTTGTTATTTCTTCATCAGTAATACATGTTCTTAAATATGAGTATTCCTTGTTTTTATTGTTTTCTTCTTCCTCTTGAAGTTCTTTCATTAGCTTTGGCAATTCACCATATCTTAGCCTTGCAACCTCTTCTAAGTCATATTTTCTTTCAGCTATTTCAATTTTGCTATTTACTTTTTCAATCTCTTCACGAAGCTTTTGAGATCTTCCAATTGACTTCTTTTCATTTTCCCATTTAGCCTTCATAAGGTCAAACTTAGCTTTGTCTTCCATAATCTGTGCCTGAATTTCTTCTAAATGTTTTAATGAGGTTTCATCCTTTTCCTTCTTTAGCGCAGTTTCTTCAATTTGTAACTGCATTATTTTGTGCTGAAGGGCATCAAGCTCTATAGGCATAGAATTCATCTCTGTTTTAACTTGTGAACAAGCCTCATCTATTAAATCAATCGCTTTATCTGGCAAAAATCTATCAGATATATATCTATGTGATAATGTCGCTGCAGCAATTATTGCGCTATCCATTATTTCTACACCATGGAATATCTCATATCTCTCTTGAATACCTCTCAAAATAGATATTGTGTCTTCAACAGTAGGCTCGTCTACCAATACGTGTTGAAATCTTCTTTCTAATGCAGGGTCTTTTTCAATATACATTCTGTATTCATCAAGCGTTGTAGCACCAATGCAATGAAGTTCACCGCGTGCAAGCATTGGTTTTAGTAGGTTTCCTGCATCCATAGCGCCCTCTGTCTTACCTGCGCCAACTATATTATGAATTTCATCTATAAATAGAATTATTCTACCATTGCTCTTTTTGATTTCTTTTAGAACTGCTTTTAATCTTTCTTCAAATTCTCCTCTATATTTCGCACCAGCAATTAAAGCTCCCATATCAAGTGAAAAGATGGTTGTATCCTTAAGATTGTTTGGAACATCTCCTCTAATGATTCTTAAAGCAAGACCTTCTGCGATTGCCGTCTTACCTACACCTGGTTCACCAATTAAGCATGGATTATTCTTTGTTTTACGAGATAGAATTCTTATGACGTTTCTAATCTCCTCGTCTCTTCCAATTACAGGATCTAGTTTTTGCTCCCTAGCAAGTTTCGTCAAATCTTGACCATACTTAGCAAGAACATTATATGTTGCCTCTGGATTATCTGAAGTTACGTTAGTATTACCTCTAACTTTCATAAGCACATTTAAAAATGTATCTTCTGTAATACCATACTTATTAAAAATGCCTTTAATATTATTATTTCCTACTTCAATTAATCCAAGAAACAAGTGTTCAACGCTAACGAACTCATCTTTCATGTATTTAGCTTTATTCTCTGCTACGCTCAACACATCATTTAATTCTTGTGAAACATAAGCTTGGCTTGGTGTACTATCACCATATACTTTCGGAAGAGATTCTATGGCTTTAACAACATCTCCAGTAAAAGCTTCCATATTCATGCCATTCAAATTCTTAAGAAGCTCATATATTAAGCTATCCTTAATATTGATTATTGCAAGTAATAGATGCTCCTGCTTAATCTCTTGTTGATTATTGTCTAGTGCAACATTTTGAGAATTATATAGTGCCTCTTTTGAGCTTTTCGTAAGTTTTTCCATATTCATAAAACACCATCTCCTTTCTTTTGTATAACATAATTATTATTTAACCATTAACTCACAAATAATATTAGATAATTCCGTTGGATTATCAACAGGTAATCCCTCTATAAGTTTAGCAGAATCTAACAATAACTTTGTGTATTTTTTCAAATCTTCTTTATTATCTGCTTTGAACATCTCTTTTAGTTTCTCAGCAATTGGATGCTTTTCGTTTATTTCCAACACAGTTTGTGCTTTAATATTTTGATTTCCTTGGTCAGGCATTGCATTTAATACTTTTTGCATCTCTACAGAAACAATTCCTTCAGAAGTTAAGCACACAGGGTGATTCTTTAATCTATGGGTAAATCTTACTTCTTTGATAGTACTGTCGCCAAGCGCATCCTTCATGAATCCAAACAAATCTTTACTTTCTTCATTTACTTTTTTAAGAGCTTCTTTTTCTTCTTCTGTATCTAAGTCTATACTATTTGCACTAACATTTGCAAACTTTTTGCCATCATAGTTTTCCATTATTTGAAGTACAAATTCATCGACACTTTCGTCTAAAAGTAATACCTCAAATCCTTTATCCATAACAGCTTCAACTTGAGGAAGCATCTTTATCTTATCTATTGTTTCTGATGAGCCATAGTAGATTTCCTTCTGATCTTCTTTCATACGAGAAACATATTCTTTTAAAGTTGTGTAATCTGATTTGTATGTTTCTTTCTTGTCATCTTCTTTATTAAGCGGAACTTCATTTTCATGAGTAGAATGGAATAATAGTAAGTCCTTAAGTTTATCTTTGTTCATTCCGTATCCATCATAAGCTCCTATTTTGATTGGCATACCAAAAGCTTTGAATAGCTTCTCATAATTTGCTCTATCATTTTCTAACATACTTGCAAGTTCAGAGCGAATTTTGCTTTCTATATTCTTAGCTATTATTTTTAATTGCTTATCCTGCTGAAGTATTTCTCTTGAAATATTTAAAGATAAGTCCTCTGAGTCAACAAGTCCTTTAACGAATCCAAAGTAGTCTGGAAGCAAGTCCTCACAATGTTCCATAATTAGAACACCATTTGAATACAACTCCAATCCCTTTTTGAAGTCTTTTGAAAAATAATCATAAGGCACATGAGATGGAATATATAATAATGTTGAGTAAGAATACTGTCCTTCAACTTTTGTATGAATCCATTTAAGTGGTTCATCAAAGTCCATGAACTTTTGCATATAAAAGTTCTTATACTCTTCATCTTTAATGTCCTTTTTATCCTTTTTCCAAATAGGAACCATGCTATTTAAAGTACGTTCTTCTATTGTAATTTCATACTCTGTTTCTTTACTGCCGTCTTTATCATCTTTAGGCTTTGGTACTCTTTTCTCGCAATTCATTAAAATAGGATATCTAATATAATCTGAGTATTTTTTAATAAGATTGTCTATAGTATACTCTTCCAAATATCTACTATACTTATCGTCCTCAGTGTCCTCTTTTAGCTTAATTATAATGTCTGTGCCTCTTTCGTCTTTTGAGGTTTCTTCAATAGAATACCCCTCGGCTCCTGCAGAAGTCCAAATATAGGCCTTATCACTACCGGCTGCTTTTGAAACTACACTAATCTCACTCGCAACCATAAAGCACGAATAAAAACCAACACCAAACTGTCCAATTAATGACATCTTGTCTTCATCTACCTGTTGCTTGCTGTCTTCATTATCTTTAACTAGTTCATTTTTAAACTTCAGTGTACCGCTTTGAGCAATAGTTCCAAGGTTCTTCTCTAACTCTTCCTCGGTCATTCCAATACCATTATCTTTAATAGTAAGTGTTCTATTTTCTTTATCTCTAACAATTTTGATTTTTAAATCACTTTGCTTAACGTCAGATAGTGATTTATCTGTAAGTGATTTAAAGTATAATTTATCTAATGCATCACTAGCATTAGAAATAACTTCTCTTAAAAATATTTCCTTATTTGTATAAATTGAATTTATCATTAAATCAAGTAATCTCTTACTTTCTGCTTTAAACTGCTTTTTTGCCATATAAACTGCGCTTCCTTTCAATAAAAAAATTATGGTGTCTTTACGACGTTCCATAATAATTATAATACTACTATTAGCACTGTCAATAGCAGAGTGCTAAATATATGGCAAAAAAATAGAACACCGTGAGTCCGAAAACTCACGGTGCTCTGTCGGTCGTGCGGCTTGTCAATCGTTGTGGGGAGAACCTCTGGCAGGGACTTACCTGCAGGCAGCTCCCCGATGATGGGGTATCAGATGCGGGTGGACTCGTAGTCCTCCCACATCATCTCGACCTGCCAGGGCTTGGCCACGATGGCCATGTGCTCCTGACGGGCCAGGACGGCGTCGTGCTCGGCCCAGGCCTTGGTCTCCTCGCGGGAGATACGGACCTCGACCTGCTGCTGCGCCACGTAGCCGTCCATGCCCATGCGGGCCATCAGCTTGTTGGCGCGGCGGGAGGGGCGGGGCCCCTCGTAGTGGCGAGCATCGTAGCGGCGCCTGTCATGGTACCACTGGTTCTCCTCCTTGGGGGACACCAGCCGTCCCTGATGGACCAGGGTCCGGTAGACGAGGTCCGGGAGCTCCCTCTGGAGCCGGCGGATCTCACACTTCCGGTGATAGGTCCCGGTCTTGCCGGCCACACCGTAAGTGTAGGCGTTCCCCTTGGCGTTGCGCCTGCGGGTCTCGGCGCGGGTGGTCCGGTCCTTGTCGGCGGTGACGACCACGAGGTCGTCGAACGTGCCGAGGAACTCCTCGGCACACGCCTGCTCGTCGGGGCTCAGGTGCAGGGTGTAGATGCTGTGCATCTGCTTCCTCCTTCTGGTCCTGTGGCTGCAAATATAATACAAAAAGTATCATCACGTATCAACACCTCGCCACACAGGCATCAATACTGTTATATTCATACATGAATAACCATTTGGCTTGTTCAGTCACCTTTGTTATATTAACATAATTATGAAGTTATGTCAAGCATTATTTTAAAAAAATTTAATAGGCGAGCAAAGCTCGCCTATTAGTTGATTACATCTACATCTGGCTTACCATAGATAAGGTCAAACAGGCTCATATATAAGGCATTATCTAGGCTTCTATCTTTTATAATATCCCGCTTCAATAGAATACACCTTTTTCCATCAACAATTTGAGATGGTATGATATTTAGCCTTATTTCTCCGTCTTCATAAAGTTGTATGCCAATTATCCTGAACATATTCGCTATAATCCATTCGAATGCATTGTAATACGCCTTTTTAGCCGTTCCCATAAGAGTAGTGTCAGATTTCTCTTTAGCAGTATAGAATAGATATCCCTTTAGCTGATCCTTTAGTACGTTAATGCTCTTCTCTCCATGAATAATGGTTACTATTGCATCCTCTGGATCCTTTATCCTAGTATGCTGAAATCTCCATTTCATAGTAATTTCTCCTTTCTACAGAAAAGGCACATAATATAGTAGTAATAGTTTCCTTGCTAATATAGCATTATATCGTCTAATGTTCAAGCATATTATAGGTTTAAAGTAAAAAAATAGTATCTCAAATTATATTGAGATACTATTTTGATTATTACTTATGCAGCTTCTTCAGAAGAAGATTCTGTTTTTTCAGCTTCGGCTGGCTTTTCAGCCTTAACTTCTGCTTTTGCTTCGCTTTTAGACTCGCTCGTTGTTTCGGCTTTATCTTCGCTGTGGGCAGCGTTGCTGTCCGCTACAGTTTCTTTGCTAGCTTTTTCCTCTTTTTCTGTGTCAGCTTCTTTGCTTGTTTCAGTTTTGCTTTCAGTTTCGTTGTTTGCTTCGGCTTCGCTATGGACAGCGCTGCTGTCCGCTACAGGAGCTTCTGCTTCTTTCTCAGTTTCAACTGGTTTTTCAGTCTCATTGCTTGCTTCGGCTTCGCCTTCGCATGGAGCACTGTAGTGCTCCGCTACGTCATCTCCGTTAGTTTCAACTTCTTTTTCAGCTTCTAATTCATTTTCAGTCTCTACTTCTTTTTCAGTTTCAACCTCTTTTTCAGTCTCAACTTCTTTTTCAGCTTCAACTTCTTTTTCAGTTTCAACTTCTTTTTCAGCTTCAACTGGTTTTTCAGTTTCATTGTTTGCTTCGGCTTCGCCTTCGCATGGAGCACTATAGTGCTCCGCTACAGGGTCACCAGATGCTTCAACTTTGTCTCCGCTGTGGACAGCGCTGCTGTCCGCTACAGGTTCACCAGAAGATTCAACTTTATCGCCACTTTGAACAGCGCTATTGTCAGCTACAACTTCACCAGAAGCTTCGACTTTGTCTCCGCTGTGGACAGCGTTGCTGTCCTCTACAGGGGCTTCAATCTCTTCTTCCTCGTCTTCTTCGATAGCATACTTATCAATATACTCAACTATTTCTTCAATATAATCTGTATATTCGATTATTTCTTCTACTTCTTCACCTTTAATAGTGAATTCAAAGTAAACTTCTTTATATGTTGAAGGAACATCTAAAGCTCTTGATTTAGTTAGAAGTCTAACGCCTCTTGATGGTTCAGCAGAACCTATTTCAATAACGAAGTTTGTACATCCAGGATATTGTGAAATATCCCAAACAATTTCTCTATTTTCTCCTTCGCCTTCAAATGTAACGTGATTATCTGCTAATGTAGTTGCATTTGAACATACAATTGGTCCTTGAGCTACACCATCAGCATCTTTGTATGAAAGTTTAACAGGGTAAATACTATCTGATGTAATCTTTGCTCCTAAATCTCCGCCATCTGTTTGCATGCTTGTGATTTGTGAAGCAATGCTCTCAAATACTTCTGCTAATTCTTCTGCACTACTTGGTTCATATACTCTATTTGTAATACGCTTAATTTCTGTTGCGTCATCACCCTTGATACCAAATGCGATAGCAAATTTCTCAAGTTTAGGTACTGCATTCAAAGTAGTTAATGTAGCATCACTTACTGTTGGATTTGGAGCACCATCTGATAGGAATACTAAAATGTTAGTTACATTGTCTCCCTTATAAACTGCATTTCCATTAAATACTCCATTTGCAACAGTAATTGCATTTTCGTAATTTGTACCTGATGACATAGTTAATCCATTTATTGTGCTCTTAACTGTACTTAGTCCTTCATCTACTGTTACTCCTTGATGTACTGTGTTACCTGCAACTGAAGCACTTGAAGAGAATGGGACAATTGCTATACTAATTTGTTCATTATCTCCTTTATCAGTAATAATAGTATCAACAAAGTTTGTAGCTGCTTCTTTCATAGCTTTAACTCTTGAATTATATAGAAGAGCACAATCAAAGCAATATTGTACTCCGTCTGCTGTATAAATACGTGCGCTTGATCCATGTACAGTACATGTAGGGTCTTCCATATTAATCCAGCTACTTACATCTGAACTACAATAGTAATTTTCATTACCTTCATCATAGTAAATAGTTGAATTATTATGATATATACATCTCATTCTTCCATTGTTTTGTTCATAAATGTCTTCATCAGAGCATTCCTTACAATAATATGTTGAACGTTCTTCATCATATTTAATACTATTTGTTCCATGATATGAACAAGTTACCGCACCATATTCTAAGTGCAATAGTCCGCAATCTCTACATGCTGCCGTACTTGTATATATGTTTCCACCAGTTACGTGGTAACCATTTGAATTTAAGTAATAAGGATTGTGGTCATTATGTGATATACATAGTTTCATACTAGTTGAAACGTCTAATACCATTACTACATTCTTATATGAAGGTCTTAATACTTTTACTGTTTGTTCAACAGCGATATCTATTGGAACTTCTAAAGTAGCTCCCTCTGTTTCAACTTTGATATGAGAACCAGCAGGTACTGATGTAGATATAACTGAACTAATATCAACTGTATCTCCATCTTCTTGTGCTTGCCACTTCAATGTGTATGTCTTTGTTTCAGGATTATATGTAACTGTTGCATCAACACCACTAGGGAACTCTGGGAAGTATAGAGCATTGGCAACTAGGTCACCATTTCTATCTTCAACTTTATAAGTAAGAGTTATTTCCTTTGGATAAGTTACATTTTGATCAGGATTTAATTGCTCTGCTTTAACAGAAAGAACTAATGTATTTCCTGGTTCTGCTTTCTTACCATCTGATGTTGGATAGTTGCTATCAATTGTAACCTTCATATTAATTGGTTCAGCAGTATATTCTGCAGTATATGTAGCTTCGCCTGTTACAGCTACTATTGTTGGTGTCCATCCGCTGAATGTATATGAGTTGCTATTATCTGAAGGTCTTGTTGGTGTGTCTCCACTATATGATGGAGTTGTTCCATAATCATAATCACCTGATTGTAGAACTGTATCGTCATAGTTAACAAATTTTACTAAGTATGAATTTAAAGCTTGATCATATGTTGCTGTATACGTTGCTTCTCCAATTACTGGAACAATTTCTGGTGTCCATTCTTTAAATGTATATGTATATTGTGCTGTAGCTGCCTTAGTTGGAGTCTCTCCCTTATATTCAGGAGTTTCACCATATTCTAAGTTTTCGCTTTGTAATTCTGTTCCATCTTCATTTACAAATTTAATTAAGTATTTATTCTTTGTTTCTGTATATTGTGCCTTGTACGTAGCGTCCTCAGTTACTGGTACCATATCTGGAGTCCATTTTTCAAATGTATATGTGAACTCTGCTGTTGCCTCTCTTGTTGGGTTATCTGGCATAGTAATATCAGCAACTGGTGTTTCATACTTGTAATCTCCAGAAAGTATGAACTTATCATCAAAATCTACAAATGTTACTACATAAGATAATCTTTCATAATATATCTTAACTACTGTAGAACCATCTCCAGCTATTGTTGATTGTTCAAATTCTTTTGCTTTAAATCCTGTATATTCTTTTGCTACAGCTGCTGTGTCAGTGCCAGTTGTTCCTGTCTTATTTTCTGTCTCTGTAGCTGTATCTGGATATGTTCCATCTAAATTTTCTTTGTAATGTTCAACCGTGTATTTTGTATTTGTATTTGCAGACCATTGTGCTTC
>JAEEYG010000047.1 GCA_016291695.1 Clostridia bacterium
CTTATAATATTAAGCGTTACTGGCCCTGATAAAGCTTATATAAATAATGATGATATTCAGAAAGCAATTAATAGCTTCACAATAAAGAATTACTCTCCATTTGAAAAGAGGACAACTTGGATTGCTACACCGAATCCTGCAGACTATTCGACAAATAGAGACACTTACTCAACCTTAACTTCAAGTAATGATGACAATTCATTTTCTATTGTAAGTCTTGTAATAGCGATATTATTAACACTTATTATATATATGTTTGTTCCAATTTTAATTAAGATTTTTAGTCGTGGAGGATTGGATCCAGATAAAGCACGTGTGGTTGCTTTAATAAACTCTGTTGTAATAGGCGGTGTAGATTTATTTTTGGCAGCTGCTAATGGTGGCAAATGGAGTATTGTCCCATCAATTATTTATTTTGGTATTAATAGCGTATTTTTAACAAAGAATAATCATTCATATAATGATAAAGGTATTAATTATAATAACGAAAAGACCGATGAAGAAAAATATCAAGACGCGGTATATACAATTAATCACCCTTCAGGTATTGTTCCAGGATTGGGGGATCAAAACCCAATCAGTAAACCGACTGAGGATGTTCAACTTGATTCAAGGGAAATTCCTTGGGAGCTTCAAAGAGATAACGCACATAATAGTGATGGAAAATACGAAGTGCCAAATGCTTCAGAAGCAGATACTTCTAAAAGCTCTAATCATTCTCTTGAAGACATACACAATACTATAGCTGATATTAAAAAAGCATTAAACGATGATAATAATAACATGAACCAATAGCATAAAACAGCGATTTAGTTCAAGAAAAATGCCTGGTTTTGACAACTTGCCGCGGTGTATGATATAATGCACTTTAAGAAAGAAGGAACAAAAATGGATTACATGATTACAATGTGCAATATTAATAAGAAATCTCACGTATGGAGTAACATCACCCATACGTTATTAGTCGTGTAATAATTTTAGTTATTAGATAGACTAAGAGATGTGTGAGTGATTAAAAGATCATTTTACACATCTCTTTTTTGTTACTTTTTTCTTGAAAATCTAAATAGAAAAGGAGAAATATATATGAACTATATGATGCGAAAACGTTGGCGTAAATGCCATACGGGAGAAGGATGTTTAACAAATTACAATATTATAATAGGAGGATTTTTATGAACGAATATAGAATACTAGCCGACTTGGTAAGGTTTAATACTGTCGGTGACAAGGAAAATAATGAAATAATAAACTATATTGAAAATTATTTGCTAAATTTAGGATTTAGGACCGAATATAAGACTAAAGATTTAGTAATGACCTACGGAAGTAATCCAGGGCTTGGATTTTTGGGGCATACGGATACGGTAGAATATGTGGACGCTTTTAAAGCACCATTTGAATTAAGAGAACAAGATGGATTTTTGTATGGTCTTGGAGCATGCGATATGAAGGGCGGAATTGCTGCTTTCTTGGATGCGATAACAAATTTGGACTTAAGTAAGCTGAAAAGAGGAATAAACCTATATTTTACTTATGATGAAGAAAGGTTTTTTGGTGGGATAGATGAGCTAAATAGAAACAATATCTCGTTTCCAGAGTATATGATTTTTGGGGAACCTACGAACAATGAAATATTTGTAGGGCATAAGGGGATACTAGAATATAGGATTAACTTTGAAGGAAGAAAGGCTCATTCTAGTACGCCAGATAAAGGGATTAGTGCAAACATGAATGCAGTTAAGTTTGTAAATGAACTAGATGATTTTTATAATAATGAAATTAGGACTGAAGAAGTGTATGATTATGAAGTTCCTTATACAACAATGAATTTAGGGATTTTAAGAGGCGGAACTGCAAGAAACTCAATACCTGCTTTTTGTGAAATAGGACTTGATTTTAGAATTGCAAAGAGGGAACACATTGAAAGGATAACTGCAAAAGTTGAGGAGCTTGCAAATAGATATAGAGCTAGTATCGAAATACTTCAAAAGGTTGAACCGTTTGCAGATGATATTGAGTTTTTAGAAGCTAAAAAGACTACTAATTTTATGACAGAAGCGGCAGAAGTTAGGGGAGCTAAAAGAATGATTTTAGGAACAGGACCTGTTACAGCACATGAAGTAAACGAACACATTTCAACAGAGAGTTATGATAAATTAGTAAATCAGTATACTGAACTAATAGAGAGGATTTGTGGATAAGAAATAAGATTATAAAAAAGGGATGGCTCTCTTTTATTAAAAGAGAACTGTCCTTTTTTGCTATATTTTAAATTTTCTTTGCTACGGAAGTAAGAGTTACAAGGTTACATAATTGAAAAAATACCAATAAAATGATATAATTATATTATGTTATGGAAATACATTATAAATTTAAATCTTGTAAAATATTACATGGAGAGGAGGAATAAGTATGAGAGCTATTTTAGTTAAAACAGTTCTATCTTATATAGACGCAAACACACTTACATATACTCAACAGGATTTAGAGCGATTTAAGAGAGAACATGCGATAAGAGATATTAAAGATGTAAAGGCATTATTTGAAGCTGCTATAAAAGCTAAGAAGAATAATAATATAGAAGGCCTTTATGAGTTGCCAGATGGAGACCCTGAATACAAAAAAAATGATAAAGATGAAGTAGAAATGTAAGTTACCAAGTCAAAGAACAAATAATGTAGATTAAAAATAACACTTAAAAATATTTAAGTGTTATTTTTTTTATGACTGTATATTCAGCATCTAGGTTAAGTTCTTTATCATCTTTTCGAGAAAGATTACTAAATAGGAGTAGGAATTTTAATTTTTGCTGCAGTATTTGCTGTCTTTTGTATTATAAAATTTGTAAATGCTTATAAGAGAAAGAAATCATAAAATAGGGATAGTTTTTTTACTAACTACGTGTAATATTTTTTGAAAAAGGCCACATCATTGAAGTATAAAAATGTACTTCGATAATGTGGCCTTTTTTTTACTTATTTAAATAATCAAATACATTAATAGTTCCTGATTCTTCTTCAACATCTAAGTCTGGAACTTTTTCTACCATTCTTGCTACTCCAGTTTCTTTATCTATATAAAAATAAACAAATGCTCCTGTATAACTACGAAATCTAATCTGATATTCATCGTTAGTCTCGTCTCCAAGTTCTAAAAACATTGATGAACTTGCAGGTGTATATCCATATGTTTCATTGCAATATTTTTGAACTGCCTCATAAGCCGTTTCTTCTGTTAATTGTGTTTGGGGAGTTGAAGGTTCAACTACTGTAACTTCAGAATTGCTCGATGGAATAGGCTCATTTTTTATTTCCTCTTTTGTATTGTTGCATCCAGCCATTAATAGTGCTGTGGTTAGTGCTGCTATTGCAAATAGTATTTTTTTCATATAAGCATCTCCTTCGAGGAGTATTATATCACAAATGTGGGGAGAGAGCATATATTAAAGAGTGTAACGTAAAACAATTAAAATCTCTCAAAAAATAAATGAACTTAAAGAGTAAAGTGATTCTTTATTTGAAGAATAGAGTTAATTTGAGGAATAAATAATTAAAGTACCAATAGGGGTATCACTAATGGAATTTAATATTTCTTGAATAATGATTTACATTATAGTATTATAAAAATGATAGTAATTTTCGTTAGTATAAGGGGAGTTTATATGGCTGGAGTAGTTATTGTTGGTTCAACAGGAAGCTTTGGAAGCGAATTTGCAAGAATTGCTGCGGAAGACAAAAAAGATATCATTTTAGTTGGCAGAAATAGAGAAGCATTAGAGGAACAAGCTCGACTTTTGAGGCAATTTAAGATTAAAGTTGAAATCATAGTGTGCGACTTAATGGATAATAACGCAGTAGAGAGAATCATGAGAGAAGTACAGGGCTCCGAAATAAAACCAGATCAGCTTATATATGCTGCGGGAGCAGCAGATAATGCTCGATTCGATGAAATAAGTGATGAGAGTATAAGAAGGATTAATACCATCAATATTACTGTTCCACAAATACTTACAAAAAGATTTGCAGATTATATAGAAGAGAATGGTATGCAAAGAGACGGAAGAATAATGATAACAACTGGTACTGCTGGATTGTCTCACAGAGAACCTAACCCAGTTTATGGTGCTTCAAGAGCTGCCTTATTAAATGCCTTTCCGTCAATGTGGTACAACTTATATAGAAGAGGGATCTCTTTAACTAATTTTATGCCAGGTCTATCACGTAATAGAGCAGCAATAGATGAATTCGGCGTTGATATTCTTTCACCAAATCTTGCTAATCCGCAAGAAATATGTCAAAGAGCTTATTTAGCAATGCAAAAGGCAGAATCGTATTATATAGGAGCCGGAACGCGTCACGAAAGAAGAATTTGGAATCGTCGCTATATAAGTCTTATTGGCACAACAGATGACCTGATTAGAATTGGGCGTCATACCGATCATATTTTAGAAAGACGAGAAAATCTTAAGCGAAGGAGAGGCGAGCCGAGTAAGGAGGAAGTAGAAGAGATACTCCGCAATCCTGATAATCAAACTGTACGTGGAATAAGAATGAAACACTTTTGGGATAATATACGTAAAATCTTCTCGGATTGGCCAAGACTAGATCAAAGTAGTTCAAGTTCTCAAGGGCCAAACCAAGATTTGCCAGATAATCCATGGCATGATTCAAGTGTTGAGCCAGCTAGTGAAGTCGAAACTTCTCAAAGTCAAGCCCAAGTGAGTGTCGAACATGAAGCAAAAAGGATTTCGACTGAAAAAGTGTTTGAGTATTTGGTTAGAATATATGGTTTAAATACTCCAGAAGCTAAGCAGGAAAGATTTAGTGGCCAGCAACTTTTAGAGCAACATCTTCCGAGAGATGTAAGAAAAAAATATGAATTACAAAGAGCATACTATGCAGGAGCCACTGACAAAATATATGAAATCGAAAGTCAAATAGTAAATAAGCAATATCCACGTTTGCAACAACTTGGTGAAGAAAGACTAATACAGCTTGTCCACTTAACTAAGGTTGTTGGAATTCCTCTAAATGAGTCTAATACAGAATCAATGTTAATCTTTTTGAATAAATTAATAACATTTGAGAGTGGTAAACAAACCAATTCACTTGGCTTAAGAAGAGACCAAGTAGAATTATTATTGCTTCTATGTGGTTATTGTGCCTTCTCTGGTGATAATAGAAAAAGCGATTCTTCAATAAGTAATGCGACTGAAAAAGTACTTAAAATCGCGGAAGAAATGAAGAATAATAGATATTTTCTAAACAATAAAGACTTTCTAGAATTATTGAGACGCTACCCGTGGTTATATGTTAATGATCAATTAGATAGCGAAATACATACAACAAGTGGTATTACTCAATCTTCATATGATTGGTTACGCCAATTTTCAAAAGAAAAAATGGAAAGATTCATTATTGAAGAAGAACCTCAACATCAGCAACAAAATAATGGACATAATGGGCCAAAGGGTGGTCATCAATCAGATTACCCGGATCATTAATTACAGTAAGAAAGGCTATATTGCTATTACTAGCAATATAGCCTTTTTGATGTACAATGCAGAATATTTGACGTATCGTACATCAGAATGGTTGTCCCTTTTTGTAAAATAGCAAAAGCCACCAGTTCTGGTGAACTGGTGGCAATGCTTATTGGTCTGCCCCATGGTCATGGTTATACTGGAAAGCAGATTCCAATTCATAGCGGTTATCCCGCACGGCATTCAAAACTGTCATCTGCTGGTTGTGGGGAATTTCCCGGGGGGTCTCCTTGTATGTACAGGAGCTCAACCACACTTGGGCAACACGCTCGCGCCCTTTGCACACGTGGCAGTGAGGCGCTTCACGGCGACAATCCCATTTGGAAAGGTCTACCGTGAGGTAGTAAGGAGTACCGTAGACATCAATGTGCACACGTTTCGGATCTGACATAGCAGAAGCCTCCTTATAAAATAATAGTAAAACCGTCGCAAATTATACCATGCTTAAAGACGATGTCAAGATTTTTGATGTGAATTTCTAGCAGAATATCAGTCAAACACCAGTTAGACATATAAAAAAAGTAGAAAAGGAAGAAGAAACAGAAAGCCATGAAGATGGCTTTTTGATGTTTTTGTGACAAATAGGGACAGACTTTTTTGACATTGTCGGTCAAGAAAGGTTGTCCCATTTTGTTGGCCTTGAACAAACCCAATTATCGTGATATAATAACCTCACCATAAAGAGAAGGCGAGAGACAAGCTC
>JAEEYG010000048.1 GCA_016291695.1 Clostridia bacterium
AAAGATATAAATAAATGTAACTGGATGATATCTAAACGCATCCGCAAAATTGAGCGTTAACAAAGAAAACACACACCTTGTTCCACCACAAAACGGACAAATAATACCAAATGTTTCTTTAAAAAAGCAGTCTAGCAATTCGATCACTCAACTCTCTAAAATACTATTCATTGCCAATTTCACTTTTAAATTTTTCAAAAATCTGATTTAACTCATCTCTATCTTCTTCACTCATTTCAATAGAGTTAAAGAATGATCTTAAGCCATCAGGTATAGATGACTTCATCGAGTTTGCAACTATGATTATTACAATTGATAACACTAAACCAATGATTCCACATATTAGACCTGCTTTAGAGTCTCTCAAACCTTTTTGCATAGCATCATTACGTCCTACAAAGTATAGAATAATTGCTAAAACACCAAATATAACTCCAAGCCAATTCCAGCAGCATGGAATAACTGCAAGTATTCCCAAAACTAGTGAAGCTGTAGTTGCACCTGATTTTGGAGCTGTATCTTGGTTCATATAGTTTTGCTGATACTGTCCGCCATTAGCATTATAGTTCTGATTATAATTTGGTTGATATTGGCCATTGTTATTAGCATATCCTTGACCATAGTTCTGCTGAGGCTGTCCGTTATTAACCCCATAACCTTGTCCATAATTTTGCTGAGGTTGTGCACCATTTGTACCATAGCCTTGGCCGTTATTTGGTCCATATGGTGTTCCTTCATTAATAGGATTTGGGTTTCCATTTTGCCCATAGTTGTAACCATTGGGTTGTCCATTCCCATATTGTTGTCCATTTTGATCATTAAAATCCATTTCAATTCCCCCTAATATTGTTAGTCTACTTTATTATACATTATTGCCTATTAACAAACAAACAATTTGCTACATTTTTACACAAAGATTTAATATTTCTTGCAACCTCGATTTCTGATTTGTTAAATAAAGATAACCTATCAAAGCCTCAAATCCTGTTGCCCATTTGTAGTCAACTATATCTGCATTTTTAGCGTGAGAATGAGGATGCGAATTTCTACCCCTTCTCACAATGTCCATCTCTTTTTCGGTAAGACTAGGCTCTATTTGCTTTAGAATTTTAAGTTGCGATTCTGCACTAACATACTTAACTGCTTTTCTATGATAAGCGCCATTCTTAGCTACACCTTGATTGATTATATAATCTCTGATGAATTGTTCATATACTGCATCACCCATATATGCCCAGACAAGAGGTGACATCATGTCAACATCTTTTTTTGAAAGCATCTACATGCTCCTTTCAAATATAATGGTTAGATTTCCAAACGCTATAAACTCGTTTTTTACAAGTATAATTATATTTTAGGAATAATTGATGGTCAATATTCTAATAGATTTGTTTGCTTCCTTATGTTATGTTAAAATAGTGATAGAAAAATGGAGGAAAAAATGAAAAACAAACTTTGTATATTATTATTTATTGTTTTACACCTATTTAGCATATGCTATGCTACTGAATTTTTTGATGTTCCAAGTGACCATTGGGCATATCCAGTAATAGCAAAAATGGCTGAGCAAGGAATTCTATCTGGCTACCCAGATGGATCATTTGCACCAGATAAAGGAATTTCAAGAGCAGAATTTGCAAAAATACTTGTATTATCACTAGGCCTACAATCCGAAGAAACATCAGCTTTTTATGATATTGAAGATGGCTATTGGGCAAAGGACTTTATTGATATTGCAGGAAATCATATGAATTTTTATTATTCAAACGGAAAGCCTGTTTTCAGTCCATATAGTGATGCCATTCGTGAAGATGTGACTATGGCTATGGTTTCTGCGCTAAATTTTGAAAATATTTCTTATGACCTCTCTTCCCTTTCTCGCTTCTCTGACAGAAACAATATTTCAAGAAATAGAGAAAAGTACATTGCTATTGCTTTAAAAATGGGAGTCATTAATGGAAATGCAGATGGAACATTTAAACCAAAGGGAACTTTAACTAGAGCTCAAGTATGTCAAATAATTAGCAATGCTATAAGTGCCAAAGAAAAATATGTATTAGAAGAACTTCCTTATGAAGCAAAGACACCAGCACCAACAGCAATTGTGGTTGCAAATGCAAAAAGCATTCACCAACATAGTTGGAGCTCATGGATATCTATATCTGAAAAAGAACACAGACGTTATTGTCTGCTTTATCCAAGCCACGTTGAAGTTGCTGAACACAGAATAAAAAATGGAAAGTGCGTAGATTGCAATTATTTGTTAGGTGGCAAACCAGAAACGTCAAAAGCAGCTATATCACCTACTTCGGCTGTGACACCTAGACCAACAGTAATACGTACAATTACTCCTACACCTGAACCTACTATAGCACCAACAGTTGCGCCTACAAAAACTTCAGCACCTAAAACTACTAAGGCACCTACAGTTGCACCTACAAAAACTGCAGCGCCTAAAACTACTAAAGCACCAACAACTACCCCTGCAGTAACGCAAACTATAAAGCCAACTAAAACACCAGCTGACATACAAAACGCAACTATATCACTTTCTGAAACAAAGCTTCAATTAAAAGAAGATGATAAATATACAATTTCTTACTCATATAATGGTGATGGAGAAATTAGTGCTAAAAGTTCAAATGAGCTTTCTGCTCTAGCTACAGTAGATAGCTCAAAGAAAATAGTAACAATAGATGCAATTTCACAAGGAAGTGCGACTATTACTATCTCCTCTTCTGCTACAAAAAATTCCAAAGCAACATCTGCAAAAGTTAATGTGACAGTTGCCTTAAACCCAAAACCAATTTACAATTCACCTTGTAGTGGAAAGCTATTAAAAAGTTATTCAGATTCATCTATTGATGTAAAACTAGAAATGATTGATGATTACTTTGTTGCAAAAATATGGGTAAAAGATCCTTCTTTACAACTTAGAAAAGCTGACCAAGGTGAAAACTGGAATAAAGACTTAATGTTAGTTGAAGACATGATGAAAGGCAGAACAAGTGCTATTATTGCTTGCAATGGAAGTGGTTTCTCACATTATCCTTATTGGACAGGCGCATCTAAATATGGTGGAGATTGGGATAATACACCAGGTGGTCATATTGTTATAACTGAAGGAGTAATTAGGAGAAAAAGAGAAGCATATAAAACAGAATCATTACTTGGAATATTAAA
>JAEEYG010000049.1 GCA_016291695.1 Clostridia bacterium
CCCGGAAAGTAAAGGGACTTATCACCCACATCACTCTCGATGACGAACGGCCCGAAGTACATCGTACGAGGTATATTTTTCTCGAGGATGACGGGGAAGTAGAACTTCTTCTTCTGTACGATGACATGGACATCGCTACGGAGAAACATGGCGTAAAATTCTGCGGTTACGTAGAGGGAGTGTATCATTCCAGCAGAGATCGCTGGTACCTCATGTATCATCGCGCAAAGCTGATGCCAGACGAGACCATGGCTAAGAAGGTCTTTAATGATACCCATGTAGGCTGGTGGTTCACAAGAATCAAGGCAGTTTCGCTGACCGGTGACGCAGTGGTGTTCCTGATGGATCCCTCGGGCGAATTTGGAAACATCGTTTTCGTTGTTCCGAATTCTAATCCGCTGTGCTACGAAAAGTGCAGTTGCTTCAAGTACAAGGTACAGGTCCGGAAGAACGCTTATGGCGAACGCTACAATGTGATTCGCTGTGAGTGGGCGAGAAACGATTTCGACAACGAAATCTCTTTTTACGAGGTAAGAAAGAGAAAAGTTGTTGGAGAGTAACCAAAAACAAAGCGTATGGCTTAACCGCCATACGCTTTTTGTTTTTATCTATATAATAATTTGTATGTGTTTTTACTTATTTTTTGAATTATTTGGTCATCTTCAAGAGCCTTAAGTTCTCGCATCATGGCACTTCTATTAACGCTTAAAAAGTCTGCCAAGTCTGTGAGAGAAAAAGGAAGTTTAACTTTATTTGAGTAGCTCTCAATTGATAGAGTTTCAAAATAAATATGGAGCTTTTCACGGATTGTACGTTTAGATATTACTTCTATTCTTGAGTTCAAGTGGGTAGTATTTTCAAATAACAGATTTAATAAAGTGCTATTCAATTCTTCATGATACTTACACCTTGAATCACATTTTTTAATGATGTCTTCGTACATAATAGTTAGGCAACTGCATTTTTTTGTAGCAACTACGCTCAACTCACTGCTTAAATAAACATTATAAAAAGCTTCTCCAAAAACACTTCCTTCTCTGAAAAAATCTACTATATCTTTAGTTCCCTTTTCGTCATATCTGATTAGCGAGGCTTCTCCACTAAGCATAATAAAAATCTGCTTTCTTTTTTCGATATAAGATGTGATAGTTTCGCCCTTTGAATAGTCTTTTTTTATAAATTGATGGCAATAATCTTTTGCTTTTATTATTTCATTTATATCTATCAAAAACCTCGCCTCCTTTTTTAAAAATGTAATTGTGGTATTACACTTGATTATATAATATTATGTTGCTTTTGCAACAATTATTTGCGACAAAATTTTCACTTTTTTGTTTAAGAATATGTTACATTTGTGATAATATATTTTAGAATAAAACTAGCAGATATTGTTGTTTTGTTTTTGGAGGATTTGATGAAAGTTATTAAGAGAGACGGCAGAGCCGTAGAGTTTGATAGAAGTAAGATTGAAATTGCCATAGAAAAGGCAAATAAAGAAGTTAGAGAGAAAGAAAGAGCAACAAAAGAAGAAATTAAATCTATAATTAATTACGTTACAGAACAAGATAGAAAGAGAATTCTAGTTGAAGATATACAAGATATTATTGAAGAGCAATTGATGGATTTAAAGCGCTTTGAGCTTGCTAAAAAGTACATGATTTATAGATACACAAGGGCGCTAGTACGTAAGGCAAACTCAACAGACCAATCTATTCTCGGACTTATAAAAAATCAAAACAGAGATTTTGGTGGTGGAAGCAAAAATACTATTATTGCTTCAGTTCAAAGGGACTTAATCGCTGGAGAAGTTTCAAAAGATTTGACGAAAAGAATCTTGCTTCCAGAAAAAATATCAAAAGCGCATGAAGATGGAGTATTGTTTTTCCATGATGCAGATTATTTTTTGCAGCCTATTTTTAATAGTTGCATAATAGACCTACAAGACATGCTAGACAATGGAACAACAATGAATGGAACTTTAATTGAGTCGCCAAAAAGCTTTCAGGTTGCTTGTACGGTAACGACGCAAATAATTGCTAATGTTGCGAGCGCACAATATGGTGGGCAAACTGTAAATGTTTCTCATTTAGGTAAATATTTGAGGAAAAGTCATGAGAAAATCAAGAAAGAAATGAGCGAGTTTAAAGACGATATTCCTAAAAAAGTAATTGATAAGATAGTTGAAAAAAGGCTTAATATAGAGCTTTCGTCTGGTGTGCAGACAATGGGGTATCAAATTAATACTTTAATGACTACAAATGGAAAACCACCTTTTGTAACGTTATTTTTGTATCTTGAAAAAGATGACGAGTACAAAAAAGAAAATGCGATGATTATTGAAGAAATACTAAAACAAAGAATTAGAGGAGTAAAAGATAAAAACGGAGATAATGTAAGCTCATCTTTTCCAAAATTAGTTTACGTTCTAGATGAAGACAATTGTTTAAATGGTGGAGAATTTGATTATCTTACAAGACTTGCTTTAGAATGTGCTTCAATAAGAACATACCCGGATTTTATTTCTGCCAAAGTTATGAGAAAACAATATTCTGGAAATGTGTTTGCACCAATGGGATGCAGAAGTCTGCTTAGCCCATGGAAAGAAAAATCAGGTGCATATAAATTCGAAGGTAGATTTAATCAAGGAGTTGTCACAATTAATCTTCCTCAAATAGCACTTAGCGTTGATGGGAACGAAGAAAAATTCTGGGTAGAATTAGAGGAGAGATTAAAAGTTTGCTTTGAAGCTCTGATGTGTAGGCATTATGCTCTGCTTGGTACAACGTCTGATGTTTCGCCAATTCACTATAGATTTGGTGCAATTGCAAGGTTAGAATCTGGAGAAAAAATAGATGATCTTTTAAAAGATGGATATTCAACTATTTCGCTAGGCTATATAGGAATATATGAAACTACCAAAATAATAAAAGGAGTATCGCATACAGAGCAGGAAGGGCACGACTTTGCAATCACCTTATTAAAGAAACTTAAAACTACCGTTGAGGCTTGGAAAAAAGAAACCGGTCTTGGCTTTGTTCTTTATGGAACACCTTCTAAATTAATTTGCAAAGAATTTGCTAAAATTGATTTAGAGAATTTCGGCAAGATAAAGGATGTAACGGACAAAGGATATTATACAAGTTCATATAACATAGATTTAAGAGAAGAATATGATGTGTTCAAGCAAGTTAAATTCGAGCAAGAATTTCAAGCATTAACTAATGGTGGTGCTATCACGTATTTGAACATTTCAAGTATA
>JAEEYG010000050.1 GCA_016291695.1 Clostridia bacterium
TATTACTGAAGAAGGCGTTAAGTTTAAATCTCATTTAGATGGAAAAGAATTATTTATTTCTCCTGAAAAATCTATAGAGATTCAAAATAACTTAGGTTCAGACATAATGATGAGCTTTGATGAATGTTGTCCATATCCTTCTACATATGAATACACAAGAAAGTCTATGGAAAGAACAACTAGATGGGCTAAAAGAGGTTTAGATGCTCACAAAAAGAAAGATACTCAAGGACTTTTTGGAATAGTTCAAGGTGGTATGTTTAAAGACTTAAGAGAGCAAAGTGCAAAAGATTTAGTTGCTATGGACTTTGCTGGTTATAGCGTTGGCGGACTTTCTGTTGGAGAACCAGCTGATTTAATGTATGATGTATTAGGTCATACTACAAAGTTTTTGCCGGAAGATAAGCCAAGATATTTAATGGGAGTTGGAAGCCCAGACTATTTAATAGAAGCAGTTTTGAATGGAATAGATATGTGTGATTGTGTATTACCTACAAGAATAGCAAGAAATGGAACTGCAATGACATCTAAAGGAAAAGTTGTAGTAAGAAATGCAACTTACGAAAGAGACTTTACACCGCTAGACAGTGCATGTGACTGTTATACATGCAAGAATTATACTAGAGCTTATATTAGGCACCTAATTAAAGCCGGAGAAATCCTTGGCGCAAGACTTTTAACAATTCACAATTTATATTTCTTAGTTAATTTAATGGCAAATGTAAGAAAATCTATAGATGAAGATAAGTTTTTAGAATTTAGAGAAGAATTTTATAAAAATTACTATGGTGATAAACGACCACCATTAACAAAACTTTAATTTTTTCAATTTTGGGACACTCGAGTTGCGACAGAAAAATCTGCCGCAACTCGAGTGTCCCAAAATTGAAAAAAAGGAACCAGCCTTTAGCAGGCTGGCCCTTTTTTTATGTGTGGTTATCGGCGATTTCCTTTCGATGTTGTGCACGAAGCTGTCTGTATGTTTCGCTCCCTAACAGTGGTTCGTCATAAGTTGAGAAGGGGACGAAAAATTTAACCTCTTTGTAGCCAGCTTCGCGGAGAGCGTCCATGGTTTCTTTCGTCATAAATCCAAGATAGCACTTTCCTTCCTTAGTAATCCAACATACCTTTCCGTCACTCGTTGAAAAAGTTTCAGGTTCATGGAACTCCAGAATGATTTCTTCGATGTACTGACTTTGAGGCCAATACACGCGCATTCCGTTGAACAGTTCGATGCCACATTCTTCTAACCGTTTCATCACAAATACCTCCTTCGTACTGTGTGTGGAGATGGCAATGCCAAAAGAATTATTACCATCAAAGCTCGTCGATCATTGCAATTATACTACGTTTACATAAAACTAGCAAGAGTTTTTTCAATCTTGGGACACTCAAGTCGCGACAGATTTTTCTGTCGCAATTCGAGTGTCCCAGAAATGAAAGAGAATGGACTTTGGGACGTCCGGAAATTCTTGACGGTTAACATAAATTAATGATATAATATTTATGAAGATTTGTTCTTCTAGCATATGGTTTAGTCTTCGACCATATGTGAAACCCGTTTTTTCGGGTTCGGATGAGAGACATCCACAGCGACAGCAAAGAATTGAAAGGAGCGAAACAACATGCTGTGGAAGAAGAAGAACAACGAGGAAAACCAGACCCAGGAGACCCAGACCATCGTCAAGATCGGTTGGGACTCCATCCCCGATGGCTATGAAGTGGTTAACGATGACCATGGTAGTCGCTTGGTATCCATCGAGCGGCCCGCGGTTGAGCTCCCCCAGTTCTTGGGTTGGGCCGAGAACAATCGTGACTCGTGGTCCATCGTGATTGCGGACATGGCTGAGGCGCAGAGATGGGGTGCCACGGGTGCCCTAATCTCCATGGAGCCACGTTTGGACTTGCCGGTGCAGATGATCCCGGAGGGCTTCTGCGTTGTGCAAATTAATGGTGTATATTCCATCCAGCCCCCTCTCGGCTGGTGGCGGGTGTCTAAGGCGTTCCTGCCGCCTGCGTTGCAGGAGGGTCCCCAGATTCTCGATATTCCGGACTACATGTCTGTGTTTATCGTCTGGGGGGAGGAGATCCAGATCCGCTACCTGGACGGCGAGATGACCTACATCAAGCCGTCGCCGTAATCTTCAAAAGCTCCATCCGAGCCGGGCGGCCACTGCGGGCCGCCCGGTTTCTTTTTTTTAAATACTGTCCAAACGTAAAAAATTCGAACTTTTGGGGAGTGTCCCCCAAAAGTAAAAAATCTTGATTTATTAGATCTATAGTTGTATAATATTTTCAAATTTGAAATTGCGGTTATGAAAGACTAGTAACTATATAATTGTTTATAGAGAGCTAATGGTTGGTGTAAATTGGTAGCATAATATAGCGAATCTACTTTCTAGCATTTGATTATTAAGAGAATCATATCTCCCAAAGTCAAACCGATTTACCTCAGGTTATAGAGGGTAATTATGAGAAGTAATTAAGGTGGTACCACGTCTCCCAAAACGTCCTTTGAAGTTTTGGGAGACTTTTTTTGTAAATATAATAAAAGATGAGTTTGCGTCAAAGATACCATTTTTCACGCAAACGACCAAGAAAGGAAGAAAAAATATGCTAGACATTAAATTTTTACGTGAAAATCCAGATGTGGTTAAAGAAAACATCAAAAAGAAATTTCAAGA
>JAEEYG010000005.1 GCA_016291695.1 Clostridia bacterium
AATCTAAGTGACAAGTCATATAATAGTTCAGTACTAAACAGGTTTTCAGATAAATCAAATATTTCTAAAGAAAGAGAAAAATATATTGCAATTGCTGTTAGCGAAGGACTGGTAAAGGGTAATGCAAACGGGACGTTCAATCCAAAAGGTAAGCTTACTAGAGCAGAAGTATGCCAGCTAATGAGTAATGCTATTACATACCTAGGACCTACTTTAACTCAGACCGTTAGGCCTACTAACACGCCGAGAATAACGCCAACTCCAAGGCCTACTGTAGTTCCTACTATTCAGCCTACTATATATGCTACCATTACGCCTACTAAGTTTGTAGTTGGAGACACCACTCCGCTACCAACAGCAACAGTGTCAGCAACCTCAGTGCCTACTGCTGCTCCAACAGCAGTAGTGATTACAACAGTAGCACCTTCTAGTGCTCCAACACCAGTTAGGACTTCTGGTCTACCTACACCACGTCCTACTTATTACAAAACTATAAAGATACCAACATACAATAATAAGACGTATACAGGTCTAACTCAGAAAATACCTGATGGAGAAGGCTACATTTTAAGTGGTATTACAAGTGCTACAAATGCTGGTAAGTACGTTGCTACAGCTGTTCTTAAAGCAGGATATGCTTGGGAGGATGGAACTAGAGATAAAGTTGATGTTCAGTGGCAAATAGTTAAAGCTAAATCAACAATATCGATATCAAATAGTGAAACATCTTTAAGAGCCAATTCTCATATTACTATAAAATATACATATGACGGCGACGGAGATATTTCTGTTAAGAGTTCTGATACTTCAAAAGCAATTGTTAGTTTAGATAAGAGCAAGAATTCATTTACTATTACTGGTATTAACGAGGGCAATGTAACTATTACTTTATCTGCAGCACAAGGTATTAACTATAAAGCAGTCACAGCAGAAATGCCACTTTTAATTACGCCTGGACTAATGCCTATATATAATCACACTTGTGTGGGTACTTTAAAGAAGAGTTATTCAGATTCTTCAATTGACGTTAAGATAGAAGAAATTGACGGCTTTTATGTGGCAAAGATTTGGGTTAAAGATCCATCTAAGCAAGTATTAAAAGCAGATCAGACAGACGCAGATTGGAACAAAAACTTAAGAAATGTACCAACTTTAATGAAGACGATTCCTAGTGCTATAGTTGCTTGTAATGCAAGTGGATTTAATCATTCACCATATTGGACTGGTGAAAAGAAGCATGGCGGAGACTGGAACAACGCTCCGACAGGTAACTTAGTTATTACGAATGGCATTATCAGAAGGAGAAGAACACAGTACGAAAAAGCTAGTCTTCTAGCAATTATGCCAGATGGTGGATTTAGGTTCTTTAAAGATGCTAAATATGATGATGTTATAAATTCTGGAGCAGTGAGCACATTTAATTTTGGCATTGGAGCAACTATAATTGACGGAGAAGCAATTGATAATAAGACTACTGCAAGGCATCCTCGCGCAGCCTTTGGGCAAATAGATAATAACAATTATGTAATTATAGTTACAAACGCTAGAAGAAATGATAATAGTAAAAGGAATTACATGACAATTAACCAAGTTACAGAGATGGGACAAAAACTTGGGTGCAAGATACTATTCAATTGTGATGGCGGTGGATCAGCGACATTATGGTTTAATGGTTCAACATATCATTATTGCCAACAAGTGTATTCAAAGAAATATTTATGGAACTCATACGTATTTGGTTCTCGTCCAGTTGCAGATGCGCTTTACTTTAGTAGTTTAGAAAAACAATAGAGATAGATACGCCATTTGGAACATTTCTGTTTATTGATTGGAGTGATGCGGATGAATGATGCTAACATAAGAGCATATATAGAAGACACAGGTATGCACGAAGGAAAGCTTACTTCATTCGTGTTTTGGAAGCTATGTAGTGCGCTTCAAAGAAGAAATAAAAGAGAACTTAGCAATGAAGAGCTATCAAAAATAGATGAGCGATTAACTAGCATTACAAGAGCAAACCCTTCAACGTGGCATGTCCTTTACGACTTGGCTCTAGATTATACATTCGCTGAGATGGAAGAAAAAACCGGAAAAAAAGTTACATTAAGTCAGAGGATAGCTCTTGCTTATTCTAAAGCAAGAGAACTTGGGTATGAAGGACAGATAAGGTCTCAGTTCATGGTTTTTCCCGAAAACGGCAACAAACACTATTTTTCTAGATTTCAAGACTTTAGTAGATATCATATTCTATCAAGAATGAGCCAAAAGAAACTAGAAAGGGAAATCACCGAAGGACCAAAAAGAACGATAAATGGCTTCAAGCCTTATACTGGTAAGTTAAAGGATCAAAGGCTAATTGGACCGATTCCAGCAGCCTTGCTTATTACAAATGCTTTTTTGATATCTCCATTTACTATATATGCGAAAATAGGTCAACTACAAAGAAAACAAAATCTATTATCTGAGATTATTGATGACTATGAATCTAGGATGGATAAGTATGCAGAAGAATTAAGGAAGCTTAACTTATCTGACTTAGAACTAATAATGAAGATAATGGATGATATGCATACAAATATTATTGGCTATGATGAACCTAAAATCGATATTCCAGGATTTTATAGACTTGACGTTGGTAACAGTCGAAGCGGCGGAGTATGCAGGAATATGGCAGACCATGTGAGCTATGTATTAAACAAGGTTAATCCTAAATACAGGGCAAGAGTGCTTTCACTTTATACTAATCTTGCAGGCGCTGAAACAGCTATAGAGACAAAGAGTAATCGCCGATATGTGAGGCAAATTTTAGATGAATGGCAATTTGAGGATAGTAGAGCTCCTAATCATGATGTAGTTACAATAGACATGCCAGGTCAAAAATGTAGACTGGTTATTGATCCAACTGTAACTGCTCTAGGTGTTTTGGCCAATAATAAAATTACAATGTTTAATGACTCTCGTAGCGGCGGTCTAGCATTTTCTCCAAAAAGTGAAGCTGCAAGGTTGGCTTTTGGCGGAAATGTAGCAGAAGGTAGAAGCATTTTTTATGGTATACAAAACATGAATGGTTATCCTCATGCGAAAGTTGATATTAGAAAGCTTAAAGAGCAATGGGGACTACGAGCTCAAAAAGAAGCGCTTGAGAGAGTCAGGGGAATTCCTGGAGCTTTTGAAATGGCAAATACAGCATATACTTCTTATTTGCATATGGGTAGAACAACGTTAGCTGAAATGCGTAGAAAAAAAGAGAAAGCAGCGAGACCAAATACTGATAAAGAACATTAAAAAACCGACCATAGTTATCTATGGCCGGTTTTTAATTACTAACCATTTATTTCATTTACAACGTCTCTAACTTCTTCTAATGTGACGCCACTATCGTAATCAAGTGAATGAGCATAAGCGCCATCGTTCCAAGTAACTACAGAAATTGAATCTTCTGATTCGCCTTTAACCATAACTTGCATCCCATTAACATCAATAAAATCTGAATATGGATATAAATTATAGTTTCCACTAATATCGTCAGATAATCCTTCTTCTTCACGAAGTGTAAGAACTCTGCCTTCATCATTTGAATAAGTTATTTGGATAAGCGTGTTATCTATAACAGCAGCGTCTTTAAAATATCTTTCATAAATTGATGGAAGAGGACTTAAATGACCAACTTGAATAACTGCATCCTCAACAGTATCATAAGATACTACTGGATTAGGAATGCGCTCATTTTCTTCTTCCACTGGTTCAGTTACTTCTTCTTGTACCTCAGTTTGCTCTGGCTCCTTTGGCTGTTCCTTTTCTCCACAAGCTGTAAGACCAGCAACAATTCCAAGAGCAATCAAAATAGATAGTAGTTTCTTAAATTTCATAATAAAACCCCTTTCTTTTGTCTTATTTTATTGTATTCTTTTAATAAAAATCTGTCAATTTGCTTTAATTTTATGTAAATCCGTGATATAATGCATGGCGTTGAGGATCCCACTATTTATCCCTTTACTATTAAAAAGGAGGAACTGTCATGAGTCACAAAAGCTTGGAAGAACAACTGACACAGGTAGAACACATCCCTGATGACCTGCACTCGATTCTGGATACAGCAACGGTTGAGGAACCTAAGAAGAAAAAGAAGAAAAAGGAAAAAGCTGGTAAGAAGCAGGGGAAAGCTCCAAGGGAAGAAGCAAAGGAAAAGAAATCTCCCGGAAGCTTGGGAAAGGCAATTCTCCATCATTGGTGCCCCCTCTGCAAGTACGAAACTCGTGAAGTGATGAGAGTGTATTATGGCAGTACGGCTGCATTTAAGAGTTACATTTTCATCAAAGAGCTGGAAAACAAGAGAAGTTTTATTAGGTCGGAAACGAACAAGACCATGTTCTGCCCTAACTGTGGCGTAGTTATCTCTACTCAGGTATGCGAAACCGAGGAAGAATACAATAACGAAACGATGTAGGGAGGAAAAAACGATGGCAGTTCGTGTTGTACCTCAGCAGGTTACCTGTCCTAAATGCTCAGAGCTACTTGAATATACTATGGCAGATGTAAAGAAAAAAGAAAAGACAGAACGTTATAGCATACCTGATGATTCAAAAGGTGGAAATAGAATGATTCCTTATGAACGGACAATCGAGATTTGGACGATAAAGTGCCCATCATGTGGAGAGATTATTCAAGTTGGTATAATTCCTATCAGTGGACGTGAGCTTTAATGATGAAAAAAGCACCCAATTGGGTGCTTTTATTTTTATGTCCGTAGTGTCGCCATCCTGACGACACTTGAAACATTGAACGTGTGATTACAAAATGATATAATAAAACATAAATAAAAGGTTACTTGATGTAAAGGAGTTGATATACATGATAGAGATTAAACAAAAAGAAAAAATGCTAGAAAGTGACTACAAATTCATAGGCGATAGCTTTGAAGAACATGCAAAAGATAATGGAATAGTTTGTGCGTACGAACCATTTTCATTTGTAGCTGAAGAAGATGGTGAAGTTATTGGGATGATTACTGGTAATACATACTATAAAGAAGTACATGTTGGGGATTTGATAGTATCAAAAGAGAAAAGACATAATCATGTTGGAAGTAGATTACTTCAAACTGTGGAAGAGCATTTTAAGGATAAAGGTTTCGAAAACATGAATCTATCTACATATGCTTTTCAAGCACCAGAATTTTATAAAAAGTGTGGCTTCAAAGTCGAGCACATTAGAGAATGCGAGTCGGAGCCAAAACTTAATAAGTATTATATGGTGAAGAAGATATAGAAAGTTGGAAGTTTCATGAATTCTTTATTTATAAATCGAATTAAACTAAATAGAGAAAAGATTACAAGTAAAAAATACCCATTCAATATTGAATGCTTAAAGCATTTTGACGAACTAGAAATTACAACGCCAGTTACTTTTTTCTATGGAGAAAATGGCACTGGAAAGTCTACTCTTGTGGAGGCCATTGCAATAGCTTTGGGAATGAATCCTGAAGGTGGAAGCAACAACATGAATTTTTCAAACTATGATGACTACTCTGAACTATATAAGTATCTTACAATTAGCAAATTTGGAACTCCTAAGACTAAGTTCTTTTTAAGGGCTGAATCGTTCTATAATGTTGCTTCTGATATTAGCAGAAATGGAGACTTAATCTATACAACGTATGGCGGAGAAGACTTGCACGAATGCTCACACGGCGAATCTTTTTTGAAATTAGTTGAGCATAGGTTTTGGGATAAAGGACTATATATTCTGGACGAGCCGGAGGCAGCACTTTCACCACAAAAACAAATGACACTTCTTTGCTATATTCATGATTTGGCAAAGAATGGTTCACAGTTTATTATTGCTACGCATTCACCGATTTTACTTTCTTATATGCATGGCAGGATTATTGATATGAATAATAGCTTGGAAGAAGTAAAGTATGAAGATACAGAAGTGTATACAACATATAAGGATTTTTTAAACAATCCTTATGGGATGCAAAAAATCTTGTTTGATGAAGGATAATTATACTTATGATATTTTTTTGAACGTGATTATGAAAAAGCAATAAGTAATT
The DNA here is from genome assembly GCA_016291695.1 of Clostridia bacterium. Classification (GTDB taxonomy): domain Bacteria; phylum Bacillota; class Clostridia; order TANB77; family UBA1234; genus RGIG6105. Next base: position 6,059 of record JAEEYG010000005.1, read on the forward strand.
TTTTTTACTTTAAAATCGAAAGAGGAATAAACTCGTAGGAGAAGAGTATGACCATAATTGATTATTTTCAAAATGTAATACAAAATCCATTATTGTTTGTAATATCAGTGCTAGTTTTAGGGCTCATGGTTGTTAATGGTATGACAGATGCTCCTAATGCTATTGCGACATGTATTTCCACAAGGACAATAAAGCCAAGAAGCGCAATTCTTATGGCAGCTGTTTTTGATGCATTAGGTGTGCTAATAATGTCATTAATTAGTTCCAACGTTATTTCTACAATGGCAAATTTAGTAGACTATGGAGAAAATAACAAACTTGCTTTGGTTGCTTTAAGTGCTGGAATAATTGGTGCTATTTTGTGGGCAATTATTGCAACTAAGTTTGGAATTCCTTCATCAGAAAGCCATGCACTAATTGCTGGAATAACTGGCGCTGCAATTGCGATTAATCATGGATTTTCAGGAGTAAATGCAGATGAATGGCAGAAAGTTATATATGGATTATTTCTTTCATTGCTAATAGGTTTTGGATTAGGATTTATTATTGCAAAAGTAGTTAGGGCTACTTGTAAAAGTGTTAATAGATTAAAAGCGAATAAAGTCTTTAAAAAAGGACAAATCTTTAGTGGTGCTTTTATGGCATTTATGCATGGCGCACAAGACGGTCAAAAGTTTATTGGAATTTTCTTACTTGCAATTTCGTTTTGCATAGTAGGAGGAGACCAAGGCGACATGGCAATTCCACTTTGGCTAATAATTCTATGTAGTATAACGATGGGAATTGGTGTATCAATTGGCGGATATAAAATTATAAAGACAGTTGGAATTAAGATGGTAAAAATTGAACCATACGAAGGTATGTGCGCAGATTTAGCAGGTGCTTCGTGCTTACTATTATCTAGTGCTTTTGGACTACCAGTTAGTACTACTCACACAAAAACAACTGCAATAATGGGTGTTGGAGCATCTAAGAGACTTTCAAACGTAAATTGGAAAATTGTTAAAAATCTTGTGGTTTCATGGTTTTTAGTTTTTCCAGGTTGTGGGCTGATAGGATTTTTATTAACAAGCATTTTATTAAAATTAGCAGTATAGAGGAGGTATAAAATGAAAAAAGAAGAACTTAATTATTATGATGAGTTTATAAACATGTCGAACTATGCTGTTGAGATTTCTAAGGCGATGAAGGGACTTTCTGAATCATATGATTATGAAAAAATAAAGGAGCAAGAAAAGACAGTTCATGAAAAAGAAAATGAAGCAGATAAAAATCAGCATAAGATTTTGAACTACTTGATAAAAGACTTTGTGCCTCCAATTGAGAGAGAGGATATTATAAATATCACAAGAAAGCTAGATGATGTTATAGATAACATTGATGAAGTTATGATAGATTTGGATATCTTGTCAACAAAAGTTTTAAGACCAGATTTTCCAAAATACGTGGAGCTTTTGGAAGTTGCAACTTCAAAAATGAAAGAGCTATTTGTTGCATTTAAGAACATGGAAAAATATGATGAGGTTAATAAACTCGTTATAGCTATAAACGGCGTTGAAGAACAGGGAGACAAACTATTTCAACAATCTATTAGAGATTTATATTCGAGTGAAAATGATGCTGTTGAGGTTGCCAGATGGACAACTATATATAATGGATTGGAGGACTGTTTTGACTCTGTTGAACACGTTTCAGAATGCGTTGACGAAGCATTCATGAAGAATGCGTAAGTCTCGTAATATATGTGAAGGGGTGATTAACATGAAAATAGATAAGAACAAATTAATCATAAGGAAACTAGACATTTCGGAAATTGATGCATATGTTGATTACATTAAATATGTTAAAGCACACATGGAGCATCCGGAGTGGCTTGGTGAATTTACAAAAGAAGAACTTAATTCAATGCTAAGCGATAATTCATGTATATATGTATGGGCTTTTGATGAGAATAACAATAAGCCTTTTGAAGAGATAAACCAATTCATTGCTACAGGAATGCTTATTCCTTCAAGACAAAAAGATTTGGATAAATTTTTGCAAAGTGATATGAAGTTCGAAGATGTAATAGATTTCGGACCTGAGGCAGTTCATCCAGATTATATTGGAAATGGGCTTCAATCAGATGTAATACAATTCTTAGAAAAAATAGGACTTGAGAAAGGATTCAAAAGCGGACTTGCAACAGTTGATCCAGATAATATTTATTCAATCAGAAATCTACTTAAAAATGATTTTGAAAATGTCGCTAGAGTTGAATTAAAGAGAGGAACGAGAGATGTTTTAAGAAAAAATATTTTGGGAGGATAAGTTATTGGATAAATATATTGTAAAATTTGATGAATTAACTCCAGAAGAATTCTTGGAATTATGGAATTCTGTTTGGGACGAACCACCAACATATGAGCAAGCAAAGCTTGCAATGGAAAACTCTATGATAAAAGTATCGATTTTTGACGAAGACAAAATAATTGCAACAGCGAGAGCTATTGGAGATAAGGGAATGTGCTATTACATTAAAGATGTAATTGTACGACCTGAGTACCAGAAAAAAGGAATAGGAAGACTACTACTTGAATCAATTCTTAAAAAGATAAATGAGTATGGAGTTCCTGGCACAGAGATTTTTGTTGAACTTTGTGCTATGCCAGATAAGATTCCGTTTTATGAGAAATGCGGGTTCTTCGGTAACGAAGCACAAAGGCTAAAGATGATGTATGAGGTGAAATTGTAGCGGAGCTACTTAAGTGCTCTGCTACAACTTTGAAATGACTACTTCTAAAATATATCTATGAGGTTACCAAGTATAAATGAAGCACAATTAAGGATTAATGATAGAATGAAACCATTGATTCTTTTGTTACGTAGTACTTTAATATATATTGTTCCTTCAATTATAAAGGCAATGACTTCTAATAGTATGAGATATATGGTATTATCATTATAGAAGAATCTTAAATTGAGATAAATCATTATAGACACAAGTGGTGGATTGGTGATAACATTAACTAGAAAAATATTTAATATATCTTCTTTGTTTCTAATTCCTAGAATGACAGCAATTAATATCTCTAAAAATTCGGTTATTAAAAGACTTTTTATTAAAATATATGGTAATTCACTAATATTTGACATTTTTTTCTCCGTATTAATTATTCTATTTAATTATATCAAAAAAGAGATAAAATGAACTATCTGGAGGCGCGATTTTTGTGAAAAAGATTATATTTATATCAATTGTATTACTTATTATATGTGGAATAGCATTTGCAGATCATTCTTCTGGAGCAGTAAAAAAGTACTACGCAGTTGTAAATCAAGATAATGTTGAATTTGAACCGCTAAATACTAATCACGAATATGATCATAATATCATATTAAATTCTGGAGATATCGTGTATTGTATTATTGAGGTTGATGAATTATTTAAAAACTACAATACGGAAGAGCTTGTTTGGTGCAGTTTGGTAAAAAGTGAATACTATGAGAACACGGGCTATATAAAAAAGGAATTTTTAACAAAAATTGATTCCTCAGACTACACGTTCCATTTTGATTTGCCAGAAAAATATATTGTAACAGGTGAAAATGGTGCGAATATATATGAAAAGCCTGATAAAAATAGTAAGATAATTGGTCATTTAGATAAGGATTTTGTTTTTTTCAACAATACGCGTGTTCTTTCAGATGATACAGGTGGTTTTTCAGGAATACTATATAAGGATGGTTATATTTCAAATGATGATTTAGGACCTGCACAACATGATTTTGAATTAATGTTCACAACCGAAGGCATGATATTTGAAGACTTAAAAATCAAAGACATATTTATTCCAAAGAATACTAAGATTAAGATTGAGTGCTGGATAGATAAAGACGAGATGAGTAATGATAATGAGTTTGAAACTTATAAATTCATGAATGATGATATTATATTTAACGATGACAGTTCTGAAAAATATTCTGCTGATGATTATCGTTTGTTTTATAATAGCCTATTTTATCCATATTATTATTCTGAAAGCGGACCTAGTCGCTTTCTAGATGAAAATATTAAGCAAATTATATTTGTAAATAAGGCAGATCAATTTTCGCTTTTTGAAGAGCCAAATGAAGATTCTAAGGCTTTAGCAGAGATTAGAAGTGGTGATACCATGAATGTCTTATATAAAACGAATGTCAACTATTTATATGAGTGGTCTACTCCACAATCTGGATGGTTCAATGTTGAATTTGGAGATCTAAATGGATTTATTAAGCTAAATAATGTTTTCGAATTGGAAAACGAATATAGTGACTTGAGTTTGGAAGAAGTCACAATTTATTATGACATAATGCCTCAAGAAGAAATTACTAGAACACCAAAATCAACTACAACTGTTGAAGCCAGTGAGACAAATAAAGTGGTTGAAGAGAAGACAGAAGAACAAGTTGCTAATAAGGGTTTAACAGGCGAACAGCAAAAGGAGCAAGATAATAAACCATTTCAAACTGTTAACAATCATTTAAAGGCTAAGAGCCCATTAAATAATGCTTCTATAGCAATAATTGCATCTTGCGTAACGTCAATAATAGTTATTGCTTTGATTATAATACTAAATAAGAAAAAATAAATCGTGTGGACTCGGGGACGTCCATTAAAAGTCCCATTATTGTAACTGGTTATGAAAACAATTCAATGCATTCAAAAGAAAAAAAACAGCTCGGCATTATTGCCGAGCTGCTTTTTTATGACCTTGTTTCATAATAAAACGGAACAGCCACTCAAGAAAGGTTGTCCCGTTTTGGATGATTATTGCAAATAGTATGTTCCACTTATTTGATTTAAAAGGCTTTCTCTGTCTGCTGAATTAGATTGAACTATGATTTTGTCGCCCTCAACTTTTACGGTAATCTTTTCAGCAAAACCAAGGTAATTGCCCTCTCTAATAGCAAATCCATTAGAATAATCTAAAGTTCTATTAACGTATGCATAAAGGCCATCAACTAAGCCTGTAAGAGTAAACTCAAGAGTGTCTTTAGTTTGTTTTAGTGTTACTGTTGCACCGCCTTTAGCATAGGTAGCGCTCAACTCACTTAAATTTCTTCCACTGTTTAGTAGAGAAATCATATTATATAGCGAAATTGCAGTTTCACCACGATTTGCTTCTACGTTAGGACCAGCATATTCAACTGATTCTAGTAATCCGATTCTTTTTGCTTCGTTTATATATCCTGTTGGCCAGCTTCTGTCTAACATAGTTTCTTCTAGTTTCATTGCTCTTAAAATCATGGCCATTGATTCTGCATATGTAACAGAATTGTCTGGCTTAAATAATCCTTCTGGATAGCCATTTATTAAACCATTTTGAACTGCGGTTCTAATATAATTATAAGCCCAGTGACTATCAGCAAGGTCTGAAAAACTAAGTGGAGCAGAGTCATCGGTTGGTTCTATTTTTGTTGCTTCAACGAGCATTTTTGCAAATTGAGCTCTTGTTACATTTGAATTTGGTCTAAAAGTATTGTCATCATATCCGTTTACTATACCAAGTGATAATAATACATTAACAGCAGTCTCGTACCTGGTACCAACTATATCTGAAAGCTTTGGCACATTAACTATAACTACAGGTTCAGGAGTTGTAATAGTAACCGTTTTATCTGTTGAGGTTGGTGTTTCGTCAGTTATTGCCTTTCCAGCTCCGCCTAAGCTAGTGTAGTCGCCATTTTCCTTAACCACCAATTTTGCAACATATTTGCATGAGCTAGAAGTAATGTCTTTTAATTCGGTTGAATACTCAAATAGACTATCTTTCAATTTGGCACTTTTACCATATATCGCCTTGGTATATTCAATAACATGGTTTCCAAAATCAGATGCTCTAATAGTTTTCATATTTCCACCAGTTACTGTAACACCATCAGCTACAATCATATAGCCTTCACTTGAACTTATAGAGCCGGCTTGTTCAAATGCGGCTCTTAGTGCAGCATTAGCAGCATATGAGTATGATTTTTCATAGCCTACTCCTTGAATATTAGCTATAGCAAAAAAAGGTATTAATCCGCATCCTATATTTGCTATTTGATCTTGATAGTCACTATAACTTGTACCTTGTTTTAAAGTTAATTCAAAAGTGAAGGTTGGATCATTTTTTAAATTATACTTAACATTGTAGCTTTTACCATCAACTGTAAAAGTTATAGTATCATTATTTACGGTTACCCTGTGACCAATGGTGTTAAGGCCAGAGTTCTCATATAACTTAAATGCAGATTCTAGACGTTCTTTTGTGACAGGAACACTAAAGGCATAGCAACAAAGATTTCCCAAGATAACACTAAATACAAAAATCATTACTAAAAGTTTTTTTATCATTTGTTTTCACTCCTAAAAATGTTTTCTTATATATATGATAGCACAATTGGAAAGGATGGTAAAATAATAATTATTCATTATGTTGTTTAGTAAAGATTATTAAATCTGGGGAGAAAGTTGGAGATTTATGATATAATCATCTTTAGATAGACAATATTTGAGGTGATATAAATGATAATTGACCCGAAGAATTATAAAATGAATTTATTTGAACTCATTGAATATAATCGTATTAGGAAAGTAATTAACGCATATAAAAGGCGATTAAACGATGATACCATGGTAATAAACTTCGGTAATCAATATGGATATGATGGCTATTCTTGTGGATATAAGAAGTCTTTGGGATATTTTCTACTCTATACTGAAAGAAATACAGTCGGTTGTGTAATGGCAACACATAACAAAGAGGAGTTTATTGCACATTTGTTAATTCATTCGCTTGATTATAATTACACGCAAAGGTTTAAGGATGATAGTCGAGATGAGATTATGGATAAACTAAGAAAAGCTAATATTCCAGAAGATATTCAAAATGAAGTACTAAAACAATGCAAGGTATAAGCTAATTATGTTGATTGATATGAGAGGCAGTTAGGAATAAATGCAAAAGAATAGGCTATGGTGAGAACATAGCACCATAGCCAGAAACAAAAAATATAGAATTAGAAAATTAGGATCTTAAATAATCCTAATTGATGATGCGATTTTACATAAGGACTAGACAAAATGCAATATTATGTCACGATTTTCTTGGAAAAATTGCTACTTTTTTGACATATAATTTACATAAATTCAGCAATTATTGAATTATGGTTAACCGTGAGTCAAAGAACGGAACTCGGGGAAGTCCATTAAAAGTTGAAAAGAATGGGACATGGGGACGTCCATTAAAAGTCCCATTATTGCAACAGGTTATGGAAACGCATAATTTTTTGAATATTATTTGATATTGGATTGTGCATTTACTATTTTTTACTATGTTTTACTACTTTATTTGACACTGAAGTAAATAGAATATAACATTTAGAAGTCATCAGTCGATGGCTTCTAATTTTTTATTCTTTTGGTGCGAGTCTGCGCCATGAAAATCCCAAAAATAAACAAAATTGACACTACGTATTGCACGTAGTATAATATAAGGAGTAGTAAAGTGAAGTTTCAAGAGTTATACAAAATACTTCGTAAAAATGGTTGGTACCATGATCATACTAATGGTTCGCATTATGTGTTTAAGCATTATAATCTGCGGTGGCATAGTTGTTGTTCCAAACCACAAAGGTGATATCCCGATTGGTACATTAAAGAGTATTTTAAAGCAAGCGAATATAAAATTATAATAAGGAGTGATTTTATGAGAGTTGTATATCCTGTTTTATTTTATGAAGAAAATGATGGGAAATATTCAGTATTTGTTCCAGATTTAGATAATGTCTCAACTTGTGGAGACACTTTGGATGAAGCCATGTACATGGCTCAGGATTTAATAGCTGGTGTTATATTAGATAAAATGGAAGAGGGAAGCAAATTACCCAAAGCATCTGATTTAGAACAGATTAAGTATAAAGATTTGGAAGATTGGTTAGATAATAAAGACTGGAACTATAAAAGTAGATTTAAGACTTATATTATGGTTGATTTAGCATCGTTTGCAGAAAAGTGGAACAAAAAATTGGTAAAGAAAACTGTAAATATTCCAATGTGGATTAACTCCATGGCAGAAGAATTAAACGTCAATTTTTCTAAGACGTTAGAAGAGGCTTTATTGGAGAAGATATATAAATAGATTTATTAGCAAATTGAAGAAAACTCAAATCCTTTATATAATACAATTAAAGCCATTCGCAGAGCACATTACAATAAAAGAGCTCCAAAATAGAGGATGACTTTTTTAATCAAAAAAGAAAGAGTTGGTCAAATGTTTTTTCTTAAAAAGAATAATCCAGACTATGAAGCAGTTATTTCAAAGGGAATAAAAGCTCATAAATTTAACAAATCAATTAAACTTCTGGTTATAGCAGATACACATGGGGATCTAGCATTCAGTAAGACCTTGAAGAATAGCATTATAGATAAAGAATTTGATTTGTGTTGTATACTTGGTGATATTCATGATTATGATATTAAAATTATTCTTGAATATGTTCCTAAGGACAAAATTGTTGCATTGCTTGGAAATCATGATAGATTTAATCTGCTAAATACGTATGGACTTTTTGATTTGAATGGCAAAGTAGTGGAAGTAAATGGAGTCAAGATTGGCGGTATTCAAGGGAGCTTTAGGTATAAAGAACAAGATTTTCCTTCATTTACTCATGAGGAAAGTATTAAGTTCATGGAAAATATGCCATATGTAGATATTCTGCTTTCTCACGATAAACCTTTTACATATGATTATAAAGATGGAGCTCATGATGGACTAAAAGGAATTACGAAGTTTTTGTATGAGAGACAAGTGCCAATAAATATTCATGGACACCTGCATACATCATACACTGGTTCGCTGAGAAATGGCACAATTGTTAAAGGTGTGTATGAGGTTGAATTGCTGAAGATTAATGATGGAACAATAGAGGTAATATGATATACACAAGCTTCAAAAATTTTGGAAAAAGAAATAAAAGATAAATCGGAATTACTTTAGTGAAAGGAATTTAAATGGAAAATAAAATTAATTCAAAAAATGGAATAATAGGTTTTGCGATTGGTGATGCGATGGGAACGCCAATCGAGTTTATGGGAAGAGAAAACTTTATTAACAATCCAGTGACAAAAATGTTAGGTAATATGAGTCATAGAATGCCAACTGGAAGTTGGTCAGATGATACTTCAATGACTTTGGCAACTGTTGATGCAATTATTACGGATGAAAGTCATGCAGAAGGACACATTTTTAGTAACGCTTTAAACTGCAACACGATTGCTGACAATTATGTAAAATGGTTGGAAAATGCGGAGTATACCCCAACGGGGAGAACTTTTGGTGTTGGAAATATTTGTCTTAAAGCAATTTCAAAGTATCTAGAAGACGGAGTAGATGCTGAAAAATGTGGTTGTGATGGAGAAATGGATAATGGTAACGGATCGCTTATGAGAATGATTCCAGTAGTATATTATTGCTATGCTCATTGTATGAATGGCAAACAAATTTATGAATTGGTTAAGAAAGTTTCTTCAATCACTCATGCACATCCAGTTAGTATTCTTGGCTGTTATATTTATGTTTTGTTTGGTAATATGCTATTGTTGGGGTGGGGGCTAAAAGAAGCATATGAGTACATTCAATCTGTGTGGTATGAAGAGTTTTTTGATGCTGAAACTATTAAAAGATACAAAAGAATAATAGATTCTAATATAAAAGATGAAAAAGCAGAAAATATAAGTTCTTCTGGATATGTTTTACACACATTAGAAGCAACATTTTGGTCTTTGTTAAACACAAATTCTTATGACGAAGCTGTTATAAAAGCAATAAACCTTGGAGACGATGCTGATACAGTTGGAGGATGTGTTGGCGGACTAGCAGGTATTTATTATGGAATAGATAGTATAAATGAGGATTGGAAAAAAGATTTGATAAAGTACGACTACATAGAGGATATGTGCAATAAATTGGATGAGGTGCTTAATCCTATTTATCAGGATAATAAAGACAGAGTCTAATTATTGAAATGAATTATGACAAATATGGAGCAACCTTTTTTTACGTTGTCGGTGAAGAAAGGTTGTTCCTTTTTGAATGAAAGAATATAATGATTATATATAAAGGAGGAAATAATATGAAAAAAGAAATTTTATCGTTGATAATGTGTTTATTATTATTTATTTGCTTAACAGGTTGTGGAGATGAAAATAATGAAAAAGGAAAACAAGAGGTTAATTCAGATTTAAATACTAATGTTGAAGAAACTACTACTAACGAACCTGAAAATCTTACTACAAATACGGGCAATAATAATTTGGTGTACGATGATGAAATTCTAGATATTGATGATGAGCCAAATCAGGCGCCTGAGCCAGATGTTATTGTATCTAAAATTGATGAATCTGCTGAAGGACTTGTTTTTGCATATTATCAAAAGAAGGATGCACAGCTTACATTTGGAGATGTGTTAACAAACTACACAACAGATTTCACTACTCTAAGAAAAGGCAATAAACAAAGAAGAGCATTTTTAGGGTTTAAACTAGATGCTAATGACAGAATTCAAAGAGCATATGCTTGCGTCATTTACAAAGGAGTATTATATGCACTTGAAGGAACAACAGATGGAAGTAAGAATGATTCAAATAAAGCAATTATGAATAGAATGTATGAACCAGGAGAAATAGAAGACAAAGGATATCGTTATTCTGCAATGAAAGGCGAGACACATGCTGAAACATATGAAAAAGGCGAAGCACATACTTTCTATGACGGTGGAGCAAATATAGACAGGTATGGAAAGATTTATTGCGATTAGGAAAGTATAAGAGGAAAAGCAAGTTGTATGGAGAACAAATTTAAAGAGATAAAGTCTTTTATAAAAGATAATATAAAATGGATTATACTTTTTATTTGTATAATAAGTATATTATTTTTAATTGAAGATGTAATGGATAAAGACATTGCAAATTTTGATGAGCAAGGCTATTTATTTGTAACACAAAATTTGATGTCAGATACAATGACCCCAATTGCTAAATGTATTACGAATTTTGCCAATGCATTATTCTTAATTGGATTTTCAGTTTTTTTGCTAATTGCAATTAAAAACAAGAAAATAGGAAAGTTAATATTTATTAATTTAGGAGTTTCAGCTCTTATTAATTTTACATTAAAACAAATCTTGCAAAGACCAAGACCTGTTGAACATATGATTATAGATGAAAGTGGATATAGTTTGCCATCGGGGCATTCTATGGTTAGTATGGCATTTTATGGATTTTTAATTTATTTAATATATAAAAATATAAAAAATAAATACTTGAAATATATACTAATAGCATTACTTTTTGCATTAATCATAAGTATTGGTATTAGTAGGATATATTTAGGAGTCCATTATCCTAGTGATGTTATAGCTGGTTTTTTAGTTGCTATATCGTATTTAATAATGTTTATACATATAGTTGGCAAGAATTGTGGTGAACCCAGGTAAGAGCTAGGGACGTTTTTTAAAAGTCCAATTGTAAGATAGGGACAGCCATTTTTGACAAAAAGTTTAACTAATTGAATTGCAAATGTATTATCATTTATTTGAAATACATTTTAAGGAGAATCATATGAATAACCAAATAAAAAGAATAGAAGAAATGGAAGTATTATTAAACTCAGCAAATATCGCAATTAAGAACTTGGAAAAAGCATTGAAAGAATACAATAAGGTGCAAGATGGTATACATGAGCTTGCTTCATATTATGCAAGCAAAGAATGGAAAGAAGATTTTGAAGCGGATGAAAAAGGAAAGCTTCCAGCCGATTTAAAACGAGGGGTGCTTTCTGAAGATGGTATTTATAACATGCTAGATAAGAACTTAGAAGTTCAAAGGAAAATGTGCAGGACGATGGAGAAGGGGATAATGTAGCGAGAAAAATTAGGTTAATAATTTGGGCTCATATCCCGAAGGTCGTAAGTTCGAGTCATACCCCCGCAACCAAAAGCTTTAATGAACCTCTAGTGTCGCAAGACATTCAGAGGTTTATTTTTATACCTAAAAAGACCATTTTCGAACCAAATTCCATTAAAAGTAGTCAAAGAGTAGTCAAACCCATAAAAAAGATAAAAAATAGAGAAAGGCCGACCAGAGTCAGGAGCAAGATTCATGACCTCACTAGTACATAGGTCACCTTCTCTATTTGCTAATATCAAGCCAAAAACTGGTAAAAAATAACAGTAAATTTTTTGAGTGTTCGGTAGAAATGCAAATATTATAATGATATAATTTTATAGACTAATTCTTTTAAGAGTTAGTTGAAATATCGTAAAACGGAGAAAAAGTACACATGAAAAAGAAAAAAGTATTAAGAGTATTCGAGGGATTTGCAGGATATGGTGGAGGAAGTTTTGCCCTTCGAAGAATAAAAGAACAGCACCCAGAGTTTGATTATGAAATAGTTGGATATTCTGAATTAGATAAATATGCATGTGAATTATATGATTTAAATCATAAAGATAAAGATGGAAACCCTATAAAAAATTTTGGAGATATTACGTTGATCGACCCTTATGCACCAGATTTTCCAGATTTTGATATGTTTACAGGTGGCTTTCCATGTCAACCTTTTTCAAGTGCAGGTATGCAAAAGGGGGTAGATGACCCATATGGAAGAGGAACACTATTCCAACATATCATGAGAATTTGCGAAGCAAAAAAACCAAAATACATACTTATGGAAAATGTTAAGGGAATATTATCTTCGAAATTTGATTCTACTAGAAATCAAATGGAAAAAATGTTAGAAGATATGGGCTATATTTCAGATGAAAATCCTAATGCTTTATCGATGGCTTTGTTGAATAGCATAGATTATGGGATTGCCCAAAACAGGGAAAGAGTATGGATGTTTGCAAGGTATGGTGGGTTACCAAAAAAATTCAACATGATACCAGATAAAAAACCAAATGATTTAAAAATGGCAGATTTTCTTGACCCGGATGGGTATGTTCCAAAGGAATTGTATTTATCTGATAAACAAATAGAACATCTAAAAGAAAAGCATTGTATAAAAGACTTTAAGGTTGACACAGCTTTATGTTTAGATATCTACAATAAGAAAATAAAATATGATGGCTATTCTATAACAATAACTCTACCAGAACATAATAGCTTAAGAGTTATTGAACCATATAAGGGAAAAGAAATTGTTAGAAAAATGTCTGTAACAGAACAATTTAGACTAATGGGTTTAGAGGGGCTTGAAAATGTGGGAAGAAAAGTTGATATAAAATTTGGAAATCAGTCCTATACTCAATTATCCAAGAGAGCAGGCAATGGTTGGGATGTAAATATTGTTATGAATGTTATGGAAAATATTTTTAATCAATTAAAAGACGTAGATTCAGATTTATTTAATTATAAGGGAGAATAAAAATGAGAATTGATTTGAGTTCATTAATGTTTAATACCATTTTGGAAGAAGGAGTTGGTACACCTTCTTGGGGAACAGCTTTAGGACAGGGAAGAGGATATAGAATTACTTTTGAGAATCATGGGAAATTTATGACAGGAATGTTTTATTCACAAGTTGAAGATACCAGTCTGTTTTATATTCCTGTTGGAAGAAGCGGTAACCAGACAGATGATTACCAAGTTCAAATGATTAGTATGTTTAATAAGGTATATGTTAATGATACTTTGATTAATGGAGCGAGTTTTGTGCTTGCGATTGTCAAGGAAATAAATGATGAAAGAAGCCATACAGGAAGATTATCATTAAAATATTCTCCTAAAATAACCTATAAAGAAAAATTAATTAATGAAGAATGCTTTAGTTTAATAATACAGAAATATGGAATGAATGAAAAATCCGCATGGTTTATTGATGAAATCAATATAGAAAATCAAGATGAACTACATTTTAAAATGTATATTATAGACAAAGAAAAAGAAGTTACATTTAAAAATTCAGAAGAAAGAAAAGAATATATAATTAACAACATCATCGATGAAAGTTATCCTTATGATGATTCTCAAGATACGGAAAATAGTCTAAATGAAGAGTTGAGCAATAAAGAATACTTTAAAAAGTTCTATTATGATAATCTAGAAGAATGTTCTGAGGACGCTCAAGATAATCTAGAAATGCAGAGAGAATTTCTTCAAGAATATCCTCTATCTAGGCTGAAAGAATTGACTTTAGATGAATATGCCCTTGGAAAATCAAGAAAAGACACTTTTTCATATAAACTTGAATTTGGAAAATATAATGAAATGATTGGCATTGGAGGAGGAACTTCCGCTAAACATGGAGTGTATTGGAGAAAATCAGATGGTAGACTGATTGTTGCAGGAGAAATAATTGAACAAGAAAAACAAGATGAGGTTTGGCAAGAATTTAAAAATCAATTATATACTTATTTGGTTGAGTATGGAACTTCAGAAGAACCATTAAAGAGAAAAAGTTCTGATAAATATCCTTTATTAAAAGGAATGGACATGGTTCTTTCGAAACTATTGTTGATATATTATCCAAACAAATTTTTAAGCATAGCCTCTAAATCTGCATTTGTAGATATTTTTGATTACTTTGAATATGATGATAATGATTTGAATACATCTGAAGATTTAAATTTTATGCTTGTAAAAAATTTGAAGCAAGACTTTGAGTTTGCTAATCAGGACAATTTAATGATTCTAGGGTGGGTATTGTGGAGATTCTTACAAGAAGTAATATTAAATGACGACAATGAAGGTGAAGAAGATGACGATGATGATGAGCTAGAGCCATATAGCAGAAAAGAGTTCTTGAAAGAAGTTTATATTACTCCAGAAAAATATGATTCGATTGTATCAACATTAGAATTAAAGCAAAATATAATTTTACAAGGTGCTCCGCGGAGTAGGAAAAACATATATGGCCAAAAGGCTTGCATACTCTTTAATGGAATGCAAAGACGACAACAGAATCGAGTTCATACAATTCCATCAAAGTTATTCTTATGAGGATTTTGTTGAGGGCATAAGACCAGATAAAAATGGCAGATTTAAATTGCAAAAGGGAATATTTTACGAATTCTGCAAAAAAGCAGAGGAAAATGAAGAAGAAGATTATTATCTTATTATAGATGAGATAAATCGTGGAAATTTAAGCAAAATTTTTGGCGAATTATTGACGCTGATGGAAGGTGACAAGCGTGATGAAGAAGTTGAACTTGTTTATTCGCACGAATTATTTTCAATTCCATCTAACATATATATTATTGGTTGCATGAATACTGCTGATAGGTCGTTGGCTTTAATTGATTATGCCCTTCGCAGAAGATTTGCATTTATCAATATAGAGCCTGCTTTTGAAAACGAGCAATTTATTAAAGATATGAATAAATATTTCAAAGAGAAAGCACAGACAATAATTGACACAATGAAGGAAATTAATGAAGACATTAAAAAGGATACTTCTCTAGGAAAAGGTTTTATGATTGGCCACAGCTATTTTTGTAATAAAGAACTAAGTGACTTACCAATTATAATCGAACATGAAATCATACCTTTGTTTGAAGAGTATTGGTATGATGATGAGACAGCATTAAAAGAATATACAAACAAAATGAATGGAGTGCTAAATGATTAATGTAGATAACAAAATAAGGAATATCTATTATATGTTGTGCTATACATTCTATAAGAGCAAACTTAATGCTAAGACTGAAGAAAGGCTTGGCTCAGAAGCATTTGAGAATATTTATGAACTTTTTTCTACTCTTCTTTGCTTAGTGATAAAACAATTGCTAAAACAAGGAATATATAGACACTATAATTTTGAAGAGCAAGAGTTAAATAACATTCGAGGAAAGATTGCTTTTTCTGAAACTATCAAAAATAATTCTATAATTAAAAGAAAGGTTTTTTGTTATTATGACAACTTTACGATTAATACAGACATTAACAGAATAATTAAAGCGACGTTAATTTTTTTGGTAAACTCTAGAAAAATATCTAGTGAAGTAAGAGGAAACATAAAAAATATCCTTGTAAGCTTTAAAGATGTTGATGCAATTGATATCTCTTCAATAAGATGGAATACTATTATTTTCAACAGAAATAATAATTCATGTAGAAATTGTATTTTTTTATGCAAATTAATATTAAATGGATTAATTGTTTCTGATAAAAAAGGTCAATATTATTTTAGAGAATTCCTAGATGATACTGCAGCAAGTAAAATTTATGAAAACTTTATCCGTGAATACTACAGAAAACACTATCCAATGCTAAATGCTTCATCAAAAATACTTAATCTTAATTATGAGACATCTTCAGGTTTGTGGCCAGTAATGAAAACCGATGTTGTATTAGAATATAATGATAAGACTCTTGTTATCGATGCTAAGTTTTATAATAGAATACTTGCAGAAAATCGCTTTAAAACTAAGACAATTATTAGTAATAATCTTTATCAAATATTAGCTTATGTTGATAATTTGGATCCTTATAAAGAAAACAAAGTCACGGGTATGTTGTTGTATGCACAAACATTAAATGAGAAGAATATTCGTTTTAGCGACGTTGCTAATAAACATCGAATAGATATTAATACAATTA
Source organism: Clostridia bacterium (assembly GCA_016291695.1). Taxonomy (GTDB): domain Bacteria; phylum Bacillota; class Clostridia; order TANB77; family UBA1234; genus RGIG6105. The sequence goes on from JAEEYG010000005.1 coordinate 22,665, forward strand.
ATATGAATGCTGACTGGAACATTATTAAAGAGACTTTAAATCAAATTGCAGAAGATTTTATTAATGGCTTTTTAATATGATTAGTACTGACTTTTCAATAAGCTTATTAAATGGCTTGTTTTTGCTGTATTACTAAAAAGCGAGGAAGGACAGAAAAAAGAACATGGAAGATATAATGATGGAAATAAAGTGCTTTAATGAAGAACGCGACTGGGACCAGTTTCATTCACCAGAAAACTTGGCTAAATCTATTGTTATAGAAGCAGGAGAATTATTAGAGTGTTTTCAATGGAATGGGGAAAAATATGATAAAGAAGAGGTTTGTGAAGAACTAGCGGATGTTTTCAACTATTGTTTTCTTATGGCAGATAAGCTGGGTGTTGATCCAAAAGAAATCATCTTGAAAAAGCTGGAAAAGACAAGGCAAAAATATCCAGTTGAAAAAGCTAAAGGCGTTAGCACGAAATACGATAAACTATAAATAATAAAATGGGGGCAATTTATTATGATAGTCTACGAAGCAACAAAAGAAAAATTTGTTGAAGATGTTATAAATAATCAAATAGCCAAAAACATAGAGAGACTTTATAGGATGAGGATTGGGAGCAGGGTTAACCCACGAGAAGTAAAGGCGTGGGAAAATTCCATGCAATTCATGAACATAGTTCTAAATGATAAAAGCATTCCTAATAATAGTGGAATAGCTATAGAATATAGAATACCATATACATCAAAGCGAATAGATTTTATTATTACGGGTAAAGACGATATGAAGAGGCGAACCGCTATTATTATTGAATTAAAACAGTGGTCTGAAGCAGAAGTTGTTAGTGGCAAAGATGGAATTGTTAGAACCTTTTTAGCTGGAGCAAGAAGGGAAGTTCCACATCCATCGTACCAAGCATGGTCTTATGCAGCATATATTGAAGATTATAATGAGACTGTTAGAAAAGAAGAAGTAATTGTTCAACCTTGTGCTTATTTGCATAATTATGAGGAAAAGAAATCACCGGTAATACTTTCAAAAGTATTCGATAACTACATAAAAAAAGCGCCAGTATTTATTAGTGGGGAAGCTTTAAAATTAAGAAAATTCATTTCAAAGTATGTTAAAAGTGGAGACAACAATGAAGCACTTTATATAATTGAAAATGGAAAAATAAAACCTTCTAAGTCATTACAAGATTCAATTGCGAGTATGCTAAAGAGAAATCCGGAGTTTATTTTGTTAGATACTCAAAAGCTTGTGTATGAAACGGCAATGAAGAATGCCAGACTTTCTTACAAAGATGGAAAAAAGAGATCATTAATTGTTAAAGGTGGACCTGGCACAGGGAAGACGGTCTTGGCAATTAATTTATTAGCTGATTTAACAAATGAGTACATGGTGTGTCATTATGTGACAAAAAATGCTGCACCTAGAAATGTTTTTGAGACAAAACTAACGGGAACGTTTACTAAAACAAATATTCATAATATGTTTAAAGGTTCAGGAACGTATGTCGAATCAGGTTATAATGATATTGATGTTATTCTTGCTGATGAATCCCATCGACTTAATGAAAAATCGGGAATGTTTTCTAACAAAGGTGAAAACCAAATAAAAGAAATAATCAATGCATCAAAATTTTCAGTGTTCTTTATTGATGAGACACAGAGAATTCATATAAAAGATATTGGTTCAGTTGATTTAATTGAAAAGTACTTAAAAGAGTATAATGCACAATACGAGATTCTTGAACTAGAGTCTCAGTTTAGATGTAATGGCTCTGATGGGTACTTGTCTTGGGTTGATGATGTTCTTGAGATTAAAGAAACAGCAAACAAATTTGATTTAGATATAGATTATAATATCGAAGTAATTGATAATCCAAATGAGCTAAGGAAGAGAATAGTCAAGTTAAACAAAACTAATAATAAATCAAGGTTGGTTGCAGGTTATTGCTGGGATTGGATAAAAGAGGGGCAAAATGATTCAGAAGTTCATGATATTGTAATACCTGAATACAATTTTGAAATGAGCTGGAACTTAGGCAATAGCCAAACTTGGGCAATTGATGAAAATTCAGTTAATGAAGTAGGGTGTATACATACTGCTCAGGGATTAGAATTTGATTATGTGGGAGTAATCATTGGTAATGATATGAGGTTTGAAAATGGACATATTGTTACAGATTATACTAAGAGAGCTAAGACAGACCAATCTATGAAAGGCATTGGAACTCTTATCAAAAGCAATAAGAAAAAAGCATTAAAATTGGCTGACGAAATTATTAAAAATACATACAGAACGTTAATGACTAGAGGTCAAAAAGGCTGTTATATATACTGTGAAGATAAGCCATTGGCAAACTACATTAAAAGCAGAATAAAAATGTGTAATGTTGCAAAACAAGAATATGAATTTGCACCAGCTGAAAAAGTAGCGGCTTTACGAATTGATAAAAAAGCTATGACTAATAAGAAGAATGTACAAAAATAGAAATATTAAGTGGCCACAAATAGTGGTCACTTTCATAGTATAAAAAACTTTAAATAGCATGTTGACATAATGCATAAGGCGCGGTACACTGCGTTGGAAGTTAAGAGCTAAGGCTTTTCCGTACCTATATAATTATATTTGGAATTTAATGCGCATATTGCGTGTTAAAAATAGAAACAGGAGGACTACTGCTATGGCACAGAACTACAATCCTGGGAGGGTCAATGTCGAGGCGATGGAACGGCCATCATCAACGCTGGTGGCGGAAAGACTGTGAAAACTTCGGGTGGTGTGACGCACGTTTCCGTCTATGCGACTAGCCAGAACTGGCATCTTTCCTACGACATTCTGCCTGATGGAAGCATCGCCAATGTGCATTCCACGAAGAACAACGTTCCTTTCTACGACTATGGTGGCGGCTACTGATTGATTGATGGGGTGGGCAACAATATGTTGCCCATCTTTTTTTTTAATATAAAAATACGTACATGAAATTATTAATCAACTACGATTAAATAAATATAGTCTCTTTGTCACACTTTACCTTTCACCTCCAATATGCTATCCTATCCCCGAACTAAATAACTTAAGGAGGAGTGGCCATGATTTATATCACAGGCGATACTCATGGAGATTTTTCAAGGTTTGTTGAATCTAACTTTTCTATTCAAAACGAAATGTCTAAAACTGACTATGTAATCATTTGTGGCGATTTTGGTGGGGTATGGTCTTATGAAATAGAAAGCATTTTAGAGCAAAAGAATCTAGATTGGCTTAACTCCAGAAGTTTTACTACTTTATTTGTAGATGGCAATCACGAGAATTATACAAGGCTGTATAATGATTATCCTGTAGTAGAATGGCATGGTGGTAAAGCGCATAAAATAAGAGATTCTGTATTACACTTAATGCGTGGTGAAGTTTTTGATATAGACGGAAAAACTATTTTTGCTTTTGGTGGAGCAAGATCACATGATATTCAAGATGGAATAATAAATTTAAACGAAGAAGAGAAGATATACGAATATCGAAAAAGAGGAGCTTTTTTTAGAATAAGAGATTTTTCATGGTGGGATTTGGAACTTCCTACAGAAGAGGAAAGGCAAAATGGAATTAAAAATTTAGAAAAGCACAACTTCAAAATTGATTACATTATTACTCATTGCTGTCCAACAAGTATTCAGCCATTAATTAATTTAGCTTATAAAAAAGATTATTTAACAGACTATCTTCAAACGATAGCAGAAAAGTGTGATTTCAAAAAATGGTTCTTTGGACACTATCACGAAAACAAACATATCAATTCTAAATATACTTTATTGTACGAAAGCATTGAGCTAATAGAATACAGAAGCGGATTTTAACTACATTATTATGTCTTCATTATTAGTGATTGGCTGTTTCTTTTTTAAATACTAATTGTAAATCGAATGATTATGTGATGTTATATGAATTAGAGTAATAGTCTTTTGATGTGTAATTTTATTACTAATGAGAATAATTGAGATAAAGATAGTTTAAAAATATAGGATGGGAGTTATATGAATAATTTAACGAAGCAATCGACCTCAAATGATGAATTGTTGAAGTTGCTAGGCATTTCGCTATGGGTATTTAATTCGAACTGTGGCTTTATAATTGAAATGATTGATAAAGAACATCATAATAATTCTAGTGAACATTGGCATAAATTGATAGAATTGACATCTGGAAGTCTTTTGGATTATAAAAATTTGATAATTACAATATTAGGTAAGGAAATATATGATTTATTTTATAGTTTAGTAGAAGACAGAAATTGTATTATACATAGTATGCCTACTGGAGAAAAAGTTGATAATTATGTAATTCCTATTTATAGAAATGATACCAAGAATAGATATGTAAGAATTGATAAAAGTTTTTTGATTAGTTTTATTAAGAAAAATGAACAATTAAGCGATAAAATACATAAGCATAGAGGTTATTAAAGTACAAGTTATTAAGATACTCATAATAATCTAATGATATGAACAAGTATTCATTTGGGTGTCCTCACTATTGAAGAGGGCATCATTTTTATATTCAAAAATCTTACTTGACAGTCTCCCTACAGTCAACCCCATAAAAATATAAAAAATGATAAAATAGAAAGAATACAAAACGCATAGTCAAACGTCAACTAGCACTTAGAAAGAAGCGGGTTTCATCGATTTTAATTATTACACTAAAAATCAAAATTCTTAGCCCGAAGAGCACCAAAGCATCAAGATGGAATGGCAGAAAACCTAACTAAAGTATTAGACATAGAAGCGGAAACACAGGAACGAATAAACCAGATGAAGATAAAACAAAGAGATATCCTAAACAAAGTGCTGAAGCTAGAACAACCATATCAGAATGTGTTATTTAGCATATACATTGTTGGAAATAGTGTAGATACCTCATCTTCAATAGTCGGTTACTGTAGGACACAGAATTATAAAAAAAGAGATAAAGGAATCGAGATGTATTCAGAACTATGATTGGTTTTAAATGCAACATTTAAACTTGTTAACAGTATAATTATATGGTATTGTTTTATTGGGTGAATTGCATGAAGGTCTTAAAAACAATATCATTGATAAATTGTATAATATGGGTGGTTCTGTTTTTAGTAGCTGGAGGAACAGTAAATGCTATAGAGGGATTGTTTTTTATTGCTAATATTTGTGAAATATATTATTTGTTATTTTCAAAAAAAGATAGTAAATGGAAACGAGGAGCTGTTTTTGGAGTAAGAGTTATATCAGAACTTGATTTTCTCTTGGGAATTGAATATGGTACTGCAGGGCATGGACAAGATTATAAAGTGTGGATGATTGAATTTATTCCCAATTTAGTTTATATGTTTTGCATTTGCTTTAATAAAGATCCATTTCTTTTCTTTAAGCAAAAATATTTGATGAGAAAAATTAAGAATTTGAAAGAGCTTTTAAATGTAGGTGCAATTACACAAGATAAATATGATAAAAAGAACGAAGAATATCTTCATATGCTACAAGAAGCATTAAATAAAAAAGAACCACAGAATGTAAAAAATGATGCGGAAAAACACGAACAAACTGAAAACAATCCTCCAAAGGTACAGAATGCTACTACAGGACAAAGAAAAATGATTAATATAATAAAATATGTTATAATTGACATTGCATTGGTATGTATTGTATTTAGTATAGTAATGTTAAAGGTATACTTAAGTTCTACATCTCCCTCGGATAAATATAAGTCAACATTGTCAGAAAATACAGATAAGAGTGAAACAAACAATAATAATACATTAAATGAATTTGCTGATAGATACTATAGTTATTCTGATAATGCTTATTACAATTTAAATGATGGATCAAATTATAATGAGCCTGAATTTGTGTTGGATATTGATTTTAATAATTCAAACTTAGAAATTAATTGGAATACTGAAGTTGATTTTACATCTGCGTTAAAAGTATTTAATGAATATACTCAAAAAAGCAATCATTCAGAAAGTTATATGGGAGTTCCAGCAGGAACATGTATATTGAATGGCAATGTTTGTTATGTAATTCAAGCAGGCACACCTGTATCGATGAATGAATACTATATTATTGATTTGTCTGCTGGAGAAAATAACACAAAAATATACTACGGTGGATGGTCAGGCATTCAAAAAGATATGATATCCAGAGTAAAATAGCATAATAGCCTGCAGGAATCTGCAGGATATTATTATATGAAAATTTTCCTTTGACAGCCTCCTACAGTCAAACCCATAAAAATTATCGAAAAATGATAAAATAGAAAAAATGCAAAACACATAAACAAGTGTCAACTGGCGCTTTGATAGAAGCGGGTTTCTGCAATATCAATTATTACATTAAAATTCAAAAGGAATAGCCCGAAGGTCTAGCTCTATTCAATAAAACAATCTATACATATTTCTCTCTTTCATAAAAAATGGTATAATACTCTCATATTTATTGAAAGGATTGAACACAGTGATTGAAGAACTAATAAATAAATTGTCAAATAGATTTACAGAAACAATTTTTTATAAAAACAATAGTGAACTTGAAAAACAAATAGAAGCATTAGAAACACTTTTGAAAAAGTATCCGAATAATTCAAAACTTCTTAATGAATTAAACATGTGCAAAGCTGGACTACAAGGTGAGAAGGAGCTTGAATTTGAATTAAAAAATGCCAACATTGGTATGTATGTGTTGCATGATGTTAACCTTCAATATGATGACTTAAAGGCACAAATTGATTATATTATTATAACACCCGCGTATTTGTATTTCGTGGAATGCAAAAGAATTGTGGGCAATATTTTTGTTGATGCTAGTGGAAATTTTAATAGAATATATTATAGGGATGGACAAAAAATAATTGAAGGAATGCGTTCACCACTTAGTCAAGCTCAAAGACATGCTGAAGTTTTCAAAAAGATTTGGTTAAGTAGAAATAACAATATAATGGATAAGCTATTTAGGCAAGATAACTTTGATAAATGGTATAAGCCACTCGTAGTTTTTGCAAATTCAAAGAATACTATAGATTTAAAGAATGCGCCAAGAGACTATATAAATAAAATTGTAAAGAGTGATAATTTGGTTGAATTATTAAAGAAAGAATATCAAGAATGTGACAAAGACGTATTATGGAATAAAAAAACTATTGAAACTGCAGCATCTACTATAGTTAATAATTATTGTAATTCTTTGCAAGTTGATTATTTAAAGAAATATGAAGAACTAATTGAAAATGATAAAGAATCAGATTCAGAAAAACTTAAGGAAGAATTATTGTACTTTAGAGAAGAAAAAGCTAAGGAAAGGAATATTCCAAAAGATTATATATTTACAGATGATGAGTTGGAAGTTATTGTTAAACTAAAACCTAAAACAAAAAAGGAATTAGAAAATGCCAGGATACTATCTGATGTTAAATTAAAATTTCATGGGGAAGAAATCATTAATATAATTATACATAAATCTTAGATATAACAAAATTGCGTAGATATCAATTAGCCATATATATAATATCCCCCAACAAATGCTATATTACTCATATACCAACTCTCGAAAGGAGCCCCATATGCCTACTACATTTATTTGTTACCCCAAATGCACAACTTGCCAAAAGGCGAGAGCATGGCTTGTTAGCCACAAAATTAAATTTGAAGAAAGAGATATTGCCATTAATAATCCATCTAAGCAAGAATTAAAAAAATGGATTAAAGAGTCTGGCTTAGATATCAAAAGATGGTTTAATACAAGTGGCTTAAAATATAAAGAATTAAACCTAAAAGATAAACTTCCAACTATGTCTGAAGAAGAAAAGATTACTCTTTTATCTACTGATGGTATGCTTGTCAAAAGACCAATTATAATAACAGATAAAGGTATAACGACAGGTTTTAAAGAGGAAGAATGGAAGAAATTATTATAATTCATCGAAATAATCACTTTATCAAACATAGACAACCCTTTTTGACGTTACATAATCGAATTCAGTAAGAAAGTACTCTTTCTTACTGTTTTTTGTTTTTATGATAGTTATTTATTCTTTCCCATATTATGATATAATTCAAATTAATAATTTATTAATATAATAGAGGAGAAAATAAATATGGTTGAAACAAAGAAAGTTGTAATTATCGGTTGTGGCAATGTTGGAATGAGTTATGCATATGCACTATTAAATCAAAAAACGTATGTAAATGAGCTTTGCCTAATTGATTTAAATAAAGAAAGATTAGAAGGCGAAGTGATGGATTTAAATCACTGTTTGGCATTTTCACCTTCTAAAATGAAAATTGAAGTAG
>JAEEYG010000051.1 GCA_016291695.1 Clostridia bacterium
GGATCATAGTATGCATTCGTAGCGGCGCGACTCACGTGCGCCATGGCTATAAATATCAAAACTAAAAGAACAGTGTTCGGGTATAAATGTTATATATTAAAAAAGAGGTCGCCCGCCTATAAGTTGGAAATTTTGCTTCTCAAAATTTCCTTCCACAAGCTCCATCAAACTCTTACTCTTTTTTAATCTATAACATTAATACCCTCGCGCTGTTCTTTTTATTTATTTCGCCGCTATGAAATTGGCAAATAAAATGGCGCACTTTAGTGCGCCGCTACGAATTTTATTTATACATTAAATCTAAATAACACTACATCGCCATCTTGCATAACATAATCTTTTCCTTCAATTCTAACTAATCCATTTTCTCTAGCTTTTGTCATGCTTTGGCATTTGATTAAGTCTTCATAGCTTATAACTTCTGCTTTTATAAATCCTCTTTCAAAGTCTGTATGAATCTTACCTGCTGCTTGAGGAGCTTTTGTTCCTTTAGTAATTGTCCATGCTCTAACTTCTGGCTCACCGGCTGTTAAGTAAGATATTAGTCCTAACAAATCATAGCTTTCAGTGATTAGCTTGTCTAATCCTGATTTATCTATTCCATAAAGTTCTAACATTTCCTTTTCTTCGTCTTCATCAAGGCTTGCAAGTTCTTCTTCAACTTTAACACACAATGGAATTACTTTACTGTTGTGAGCTGAAGCATATTCAGTAAGCTTTTTAACATTCTCATCATCTTGAACAGTCTTTAGTTGATCTTCTGAGACGTTTGCTACATACATCATAGGCTTGCTAGTTAGTAAGAACAAATCGTTGATGCTTTCTTTCTCTTCATCAGTAAGAGAAACAGTTGAGGCAAGCTTTCCATCCATAAGGGCAGCTCTTAACTTGTCTAAGGCATCAACTTGTATTTGGTCTTTTTTGTTTGCTCTTGCAAGTTTAATTGCTTTTTCACGTCTCTTATCTACTGCTTCAATGTCAGCAAATATAAGCTCTAGGTTAATTGTTTCGACATCTCTGATTGGGTCTATTGAACCATCAACGTGAACAATATTTGAATTTTCAAAGCAACGTACAACTTGAACAATTGCGTCAACTTCACGTATATGAGATAGGAACTTATTTCCTAATCCTTCTCCTTTTGATGCACCTTTAACAAGGCCAGCAATATCTACAAATTTAACAATTGCATGTGTGACTTTTTGTGGATTATATATTTTTGCTAATTCATCTAGTCTTTCATCAGGTACAGGCACTATTCCGATATTAGGCTCAATAGTACAGAATGGATAGTTCGCACATTCAGCACCTGCTTTAGTAATGGCATTAAAAAGTGTACTTTTTCCAACATTTGGAAGACCTACAATTCCGATTTCCATAATAAGTAAACTTCCTTTCAAATTATATTTTTAGTGTATAAAACGAATAACAGGGTAACATGGTCAATTGCCCCAAAAAAGGCTTGATTTTGCCTAATTTACTAGTATTTTATACAACTATATTTTTCTTAAAAAATATAGCATAAAATTGTACAAAAAGCAATTCTATGGTAAAATGTAATCGATAAATTGGCACATTGCGACCGATTTATGTAAAGTAGTCATTTGGGAGTTCTGGAGGACTTATGGAAATTGCAAATATTGAAAAATATATGCCTACTGTATATCAAGCAGAGATATTAGTTAGAAACAACCTTGAAATGTACAGAGCAAAGGGCGAAAAAGTATTTAAGATCATTCATGGATATGGTTCCACAGGAAAAGGTGGCGCACTTAGAACTGGGATTAGGAATTATTTGGACCAGTTAAAGGGAGCCAAGATAATAGCAGATTATATACCTGGCGAGAATTGGACTGTATTTGATGCAACCACACGTAAAGTTTTAGACTTAGATACTTCTTATGGAAAGGACAAGGACTTAGGACAAATGAACTCTGGGATAACTATAATAGTTATCAAATGGTAAAGACACATTACTTAAGGGGAATTTTATGAAGAATGTACTAAAGATTTGTATTATATTAATAATTTTAATAAATAGTTTCTGCATAGCAAAATCCGCTTTAGTGCCTGATGACATTAAGATAGGATTGTTTTATGAAAAGACCGCTAAATCATCTGTTACGTTATGTAGTGATGGCGGAATTGAAATAGGAACTATCACAGAAGATGGCGATTTTACTTTAGAAGACGAAACTGGCAAAAAAGAAAAGATTGTGGTTAGTAAAGGAAGAAAAGAAGGAAGCGTGCATATAGAAGGATATGGAGAGATCGGCTCTAAAACCGAATATCCATATTTTAGAAGTAAAAAATCTGGTGGAATTTATGTAATAAATGTTGATGGAACAAATTATAGAGGCAATATCGAGATTAGAAGAACCGATGAAAGTGACATGACTATAATTAATCACCTATCAATGCAAGAGTATTTATATGGTGTTGTTCCAAGAGAAATTGGAAGTGGTAGTCCTAAAGAAGCATTAAAGGCACAAGCAATTTCTGCTAGAACTTTTGCTACAAAAAACTACAAAAAAAGATTAAGCCTAGGATTTAATCTTACAAATTCAACAGATGATCAAGCTTATGGAGGATATGATTGGGAAAAGAGTTCTTCTAATGAGGCAGTAGATGAAACGGAAGGACTAGTAATTACATACAAGGGAGAACCTATCAATGCATACTTTTATTCTACTAGCGGAGGTTATACAGAAAGCCCAGAAAATGTATGGGTTTCATCTGTTCCATATTTGAAATCGGTTCCTGATACGTATGAACCATTTATTGAAGGAAACACTACATGGGAAGTTACTCTTACTGCAGATGAAGTTAAGCAGTGTTTAAAGAGCAAAGACATAGATGTTGGTGACATTGTTGATTTAATTCCATTAGAAAGGTCTGAAGCGGGAAGAGTCACAAGTCTAAAAATTGTTGGAACAAACGGAGAAAAGATAATAACTAAACTTGCAGTGAGAACATATTTTGGACTAAAGAGTCAGTGGTACACAATTAATTCTGAAGCGCCAAAGCTTCCTACGGATGATGATAAGCAAGAAGAGCAAAAACAAAAAGAAGAGGAAGAAAAGAAAAGATTAGAAGAAGAACAAAAACAAAAAGAAGAAGATGAAAAGAAAAGATTAGAAGAAGAGCAAAAACAGAAAGAAGAAGCTGAGAAAAAAAGACTAGAAGAAGAGCAAAAACAAAAAGAAGAAGATGAAAAGAAAAGATTAGAAGAAGAGCAAAAGCAAAAGGAAGAAGAAGAAAAGAAAAATAAGCAAGAGAATAATACAAGTGGAGATAACGAGGACGTTTTGGTTATTAACCCTAATGAGCCTGGAACTCAAAACATTGTAATAGCACCAAAGAATAGTAAAAATAGAGTTTTAAAAATAATAGATGCTTTCAGTCCAAGCAGTATTTCAATGGATCGAGGAATAGTTATTATCAAAAACGGTTACATGGCAAAATCTTCTAATACAGTTTTTGTATTCAGAGGAAGAGGCTGGGGACATGCAGTTGGAATGAGCCAAAATGGTGCAAAAGGCATGGCACAAAATGGATTTACAGCAGAGGAAATACTTAAGTGGTACTATACAGGAGTTGAAATAGAAAAATAAAAAATAGAGGTGAAGACTATTAACATTGGTATAGATATTGGTGGCAGGCATGTTGGCATGGCACTAGTAGATAAGAATGGAAAAATACATGACAAAGAAATAGTTAATTATTCAAAAGATAAATCATCAAAATTTATCATAGAAAAGATTTCGGAGTATATACAAAAGCACCAAAGCCAGGCTAGCTCCGTTGGAATAGGCGTACCTGGTATAGTTAAGAACAACAGAATTGTATATACATGTAATCTTTCTTTAGAGGATAACAACTTTGTCAGCAAAATAAAATCTAAGATTCCAGTCAGACTTGCAAATGATGCTTTATGTGCCACAATCGCCGAATACAAATTAATTGACAAGTGCAAATATGACAATTATGCACTAATTACTATAGGAACTGGTATTGGTGCAGGGTTAATAATTGATGGCAAGATATATGAAGGCAGACATGGTTACGGCGGAGAAGTTGGACACATGGTTATAAAGAAAAATGGTATCCAGTGCAATTGTGGAAGAAGAGGCTGCTTTGAAAAATATGCTTCCGTCTCTAGATTGCTAGAAATAACTAAAATGCAATCTCTCACGGAACTATTTAAGGAACTTAGGAAGAACAAAGAACTTGCCAAAATTTTTGATGAGTATTTAGATGATTTGGCTGAAGGAATCGCTAACTTTATTATGATTAGTGACGTTGATATGACGGTTATTGGTGGAAGCATCGCATGGTTTGGAGAGCATTTTTATTACATTCTTAGAGAAAAGATTGCGTATAGGCTATTTAATAGAGAAGCAAAAGATGTCAAAATTAAGTTTGCAAAATTAGGTAATGATGCTGGTCTTATAGGTGCTTCGTTTTTATCTGATATGTAAGTTGATAGGGGGCTTTAATTATGAAAGATGCTTTTTCAGAGCTAGCTCTAATACTAGGGGACGAAAGTGCAATTCTTACAAATGAACCATTGAAAAATCATACAACATTCAAGATAGGTGGAAATGCAGACTATGTAATCAACTTAAACAATGAAAACGTATCTAAAATAGGTGAACTTATAAGGTACGCAAAGCAGCAGGACATTCCTTATGTTTTCATAGGAAACGGAAGTAATGTTCTATTCTCAGATGAAGGATTTAGAGGTATAGTTTTTCTTCTTAGAAAATTTGATGATTACAAGGTATATGATGATTACGTTCATGCAAGTTCTGGTATTTTGCTTTCGAAACTATCAAAGGTGTTTGCAGAGAATTCTTTTACTGGATTAGAATTTGCCTGCGGAATTCCAGGAACACTTGGTGGCGGAATTTTTATGAATGCTGGAGCTTATGGTGGAGAGATGAAAGACTTAGTAATTGATGTCGATTATCTTGATATAGACACCATGGAAGTTAAAAACCTTAAAAATGAAGAGCTGGAGTTTTCATATAGAAAGAGCATTTTTCAAGGAAAGTTATCTTCAGCACTAATTCTAGGTGCAAACTTAAAAGCAGTTAAAGGAGATAAAGACGAAATCCTTGCAAAAATGGATGCTAATACAGAATCAAGAAATCAAAAGCAGCCAGTTACTTATCCTTCTGCTGGTAGTACATTTCGTAGAGAAGAAGGAATAATTGTAGCTAAGTTAATAGATGAAGCAGGGCTTAAAGGATATAAAATCGGCGGTGCGCAAGTTTCAGATCTTCATGCGGGATTTATCATAAATGCAGGTGGTGCCACAGCCAAAGACATTTTAGACCTTGTTGCTTATGTTAAAAAAGTTATTAAAGAAAAGTATGACGTTGAATTACACGAAGAAATTAAATATATAAAAGAAAGGGGCGTCTAAGCATATTAAATATGCTTGGAGTATTGCAAAATGAATTTTTTAGAATGGTTTAGAGCAAACCTGAAACTCAAACGATGGCTTGTATTTATTCTAATAGGTGTATTTTTAATAGCTTATGGAATTAACAAGTTGATTCAAAATGACAGTATTGAGATTAAGGAGATTCTTTGGTATGGCGGTATAATGGTTGTAGGAGTTGTGTCTGTTGTATTCTCATACATTATGTCACAAACTCAGTTATTAAAAACTGTTGCAGAAGCTACAACAAAATCAAACAAGAATCTTAATATCAAAAAGTTGTTGTATGACAAGACTGCACTAGAAAAAGGAATTAAGATTGTTGTTATTGGCGGTGGAAGTGGACTTGCTTCTGTCTTGAGAGGACTTAAGACATACTCTGAAAACATTACTGCTATTGTTAGTGCAGCAGGTGGTGCAAATAAAGACGATAGCATAGCAAGTGAACTAGGAATCTTGCCACCTAAAGACATAAGGCAATCTATAATTGCTTTATCAAGTTCAGAAGAAAAAATGAAAAACCTTATGAAGTACAATTTTAAAACTGGTACTTTAAAAGGTCAGAATTTTGCAAACCTTCTTTTGGCTGCAATGAATGACATATGCGACAATAATTTCGCAAAGGCAATTAAAGACACTTCTGAAGTATTGTCAGTTACGGGAAAAGTATTACCAGTTACTTTAGATAGAGTAAATATTGGCGCAGTGCTAAAAGATGGTACAAGAGTTGTGGGAGAGCATTCAATAGTTGATAAGGTTTTTGAAAGAAACTCTCCTATTGAAAAAATATTTATGCAACCATCCGTAGTTGAACCTGCGCCTGAAGTTGTTCAAAGTATTAAGTCTGCAGACCTTATTGTTATAGGACCAGGAAGTTTATATACAGGAATTATTCCTGCAATGCTATTAAAAGAAGTAGCAGACAGCATAAAAGGAAGCAAAGCACTTAAAATATTTGTTGCCAACATAATGAGTGAACCTGGACAAACAGATGGATACAAGGTATCAGACTTAATTAATAGTATTCATGAACATATTGGCAAGGGTGTTATAGACTATGTTCTTGCTAATGAAAGTGATATTATGCCAGAGTACATTAGAAGATATAATGAAGAAGGTAGCGAGATTTTAGAAGTAGATAAATCTGAAGTTAAAGCCAGCGGAGTTAAGCTTGTTGTAGATGATTTTGCTGTTCCAGACGACAGAGGCTACATCAGACATGATCCTAAAAAGCTTTCGGAAACAATTATGACTATGGCATACAAGAATATGGATTTGAAACATCATAAGCAAGCATTTGAAGCATATAAACTAAAATCTAAACTAGACAAAAACAAAAAGAAAAAGAAGAGTATTTTATTTCAAGACACAAAAATTGTTACTCCGACAAAACTAAAGAACGAAAAGAAAGAAAAATAACTAAAGACTAAGGAGCCGAATATGTATACAAAAGATATATCTAGTTCGTTTGAAAGAAACTTAAATCATGAATGGCTTGTTACAAATGGAATAGGCGGATATGCAAGCTCAACAATAATAGGTGCAAATACTAGAAAATATCATGGACTATTAGTTGCATCTCTTAATGATAAC
The DNA here is from genome assembly GCA_016291695.1 of Clostridia bacterium. Classification (GTDB taxonomy): domain Bacteria; phylum Bacillota; class Clostridia; order TANB77; family UBA1234; genus RGIG6105. The sequence goes on from JAEEYG010000051.1 coordinate 7,043, forward strand.
TTGGAAAGGGTTATGACGCTTTCTAAAGTGAATGAGTATATCGTTACTGGCGGTAAAACGTATTCAATATCTTCCAATGAGTGTAGAGACTATGTTGAGAAAGGATACGTTTACCAAACTGCATTTGAAAGGAAAAATCTTCCTGAGTTTTTGTATGAAGCTGGAGGGGTAGAACTTAGTAAAAAAATAGCAATGCAATATGGAAGCAACAAAGTATGCCTAAGATATGACATTGCGAATTCAAATAGTACAGACGCTTTCATGACTATAGTTCCTTTAGTAAACTACAGAAACTTCCATGCGGTATGTAATGCTCAAGACTACAAGCAATCATATAAAGCTCATGTTGTTACAGTAAATGTATCGGATAAGTACAAACTATTTATGAGGGTTAGCGACACAGAGAGCGATTATAAATCATATAAAAACACTTTCTATAATAACCTTTATTACAGAATGGAAGAAAAAAGAGGCTTTGAAGCTCAAGAGTCATTGTATATGACGGGTGAGTTTAGAATTAATATTCCGGCAAAATCTGTTAAGACAGTTTGTTTTGTTGCAGAATTAAATGATAAATGCACAATTACAGACAAGGAAATGAAACTAATAATTCGTGAAGAAGAAATTAGATTAGAGAAAGTGTGCAAAATTGCTGGAGCAAAAACTGAGCTGGAAAAAGAACTTGCGATTTCCGCAGATCAATTTATTATTTCAAAGAAGAACTATAGAAGTATTATTGCTGGTTATCATTGGTTTTCAGATTGGGGAAGAGACACGTTCATTTCTTTGGAAGGGCTTACATTAAAAACTAATCGTTTTCCGGATGCTAAGCTTATACTAAAGTATTTTGCAAATAATATCAGACGTGGTTTAGTTCCTAATTTTATAGAGGGCAATCAAGGTGGCAGTTATAATACTTGTGATGCTTCACTTTGGTATATAGAAGCTGTTTATAGATATTTTAAATATACTGGCGATTACACAACAATTAGAGAACTATTTCCACATGTATTGGAAATAATTCATTCATATATCTCTGGCACAGACTATAACATATACATGGATAAAGATGGCCTAATTGTTGCTGGAAACCAAGATACAAATTTAACTTGGATGGATGCTAAAACTAATGATGTCACATTTACGCCTAGATATGGAAAACCTGTCGAGATTAGTGCACTTTGGTACAATGCATTAAAGGCCGTGGAAAGAATTAATGAAAAACTTGCAAATAAGTTTTATCAGGGAGCATATTCTAATTCTTCATCAAAAGAAATAATAAAAGCTATCTATGAATTAGACGATAGTGATATGAATGCACATGATGAAGAAGAAACGAGGAACCTATTTTTAGCAGATAAAGTTTTATCATATTATGATGAACTAAAGATTGTATTCGATGGTACGTTATCAAAGAAAGTTAAAGAATCTTTTAAAAAGTTTTATAACGATGATGGCGGGCTTTTTGATACCATAGAACCATTTGTATCAGATATAAGACCAAATCAAATAATTGCTCTAAGTTTATCATTCCCTGTATTATCAGGCGATAAAGCAATAGAGATAATGACTCTAACTAAAGATAAGCTATATACGGAAAAAGGCCTAAAGACACTTGACTCTGATAACCCTAATTACGCGCCAAGATATGAAGGCGATGCTTACAAAAGAGATTCTAGTTATCATCAAGGAACAATCTGGCCATGGTTATTGGGAGAATATAAATCAGCGTATGAATATGTATATGAAAAGAAGTTTTCAATTGATGAATTACAACAAATCTTAAATGAGGGAATGATTGGAAGTGTTGCAGAAATATATGATGCAGATGAGCCGAGACTTCCAGAAGGTGCTTTGGCACAAGCGTGGAGCGTGTCTGCGTTAATTAATATTTTAAGATAAGAGGTATTGATGATTATAATAGGAATAGACCCTGGATATGCAATTACACGGATATGGTGTAATTGAGTATAGTGGGAATCATTTTAAGCTAATAGATAGTGGGGCAATTGAAACCAAAAAAGGTGTTCCATTTCCCAAAAGGATTCAAAAGATATATGACGACATGATGCTTTTAATAGAGCAATACAAGCCAGATGCTATAGCTGTGGAAGAATTATTCTTTAACACTAACATTACAACTGGTATTCAAGTTGCTCACGGAAGAGGAGCAGTTGTAATCTCGGCTTCAAAAACAGATACTCCGATTTTTGAATATACACCACTTGAGGTTAAGCAGGCTGTCGTGGGTTACGGAAGAGCAGATAAAAAACAAGTACAAATGATGGTTAAGGCAATTTTGAACCTTGAAAAAATACCTAAACTTGATGATACAACAGATGCCATAGCAATAGCTATATGTCATGCACATTCTTCAAAATTTGCCACACCTATAGAATGATTATTAGTATAAAGTTGGTGAGTAAGATTAACATTTGTTTAATATCTGGTGATGATAGTTTCTCAAAAGAAGAATATATAGAAGAAATCAAATCAGGGTTTGACGAACTTAATAAAGGAATCAATTATCTTGTATTTGACAAAGAAAACATTAATCTACTAGAAGAAGAGCTATCGACTTATTCAATGTTTTCTTCTAAAAGATTAATACTTGTTAAGGTTCCAAAAAGCACCAAGAAAACTCAGGAACAATCTGAAGAGGGCGATTCCTCCGACAATGTTGGACAGTGGTATACAGATTCCTTAGAAGAAAAGCTTCTAAATAGCTCAGATGATGACACAATTGTTTTTGTTGAGGAAGGTACATCTAAAGGAAAGATGCATAATTTCTTTAACAAAAATGGAATTGTTGTTACTTTTGATAAAGAAAAACCTGCTGGAACTCAAAATTGGCTGGTAAAGTACTGCAAAGATCAGGGGTTTATGATATCTAATTCTGATGCTTCGTATCTTCTTTCTGTTTGCGGAACCGACAAGCAGAATATTCATAATGAGCTTACAAAACTATTTAACTATTCTGAAAATAATGTAATTAAGAAAGAAGATATCGAAAAACTATGCATAAAAACTACGGAAGCTATTATTTTTGATTTGACTGACGGAATAGGTCAGAAGAATAGAAAGTATGCTTTGCAAAAATTAGATGATTTAATTGGCCAAAAAGAACCAATCCAAAAGATTCTTGTTATGATTACAAGACACTTCAAAAATTTGTTATTAACAAAAGAATGTATAAACACCGGAAAAAGCGTTGAAAAGAGTCTGAATTTGAAATCGTATCCTGCTATGAAATATTCTAGTCAATGCAAGAACTTTTCGATTCAAGAATTATGCCAAATATTTGAAAAACTAGCCAAACTTGATGTCGAATCTAAAACGTATGGAGCTGATATCAAAATTGGTATTCAAAAAATAATTATGGAATAATTAGAAAGGAGAAGTATAGATTTTCTATACAAAAAAAGCAATGTCAAAAAAGTATAAAGACCTGAGAGATGTCTTAAAAAAGATTGAAAATGAATTTATGGACGAGGTTGGATTTAAGTATAAAGTTAAGGGAGATATTGTTACTCTTAAGTACTCACAGTTTGTAAATGATGTTAAGTATTTAGGTGAATACTTCTTAAACCGAAACTTAAAGAATAAAAGGATTGCATTCATATCACCTAACAGATATGAGTGGGAAGTTACATACATGGCTGTTGCCTGTTCCAACCTTATTTGCGTACCTTTGGATCGTTCGCTACCACAGAATGAATTTAAGGCACTTCTTGTTCGCTCAGAAGCGGAAATTCTGGTGTATGATAAAAAGTACAATGAAATGATAGAGCTACTAAAACAAGATGAAGAAGTTAAAATTCATGAATACATTTGTATGGACACAGACTTCGTAGATATCCTTGAAAAAGGTAAGGACTTATTTAATTCTAAGAATGCTAAGTTTCCAAAAGTTAAGATAGACAACGATAAACCTAGAATAATGCTATTTACTTCTGGAACAACTGCTAGTGCAAAATGCGTATTACTATCACATAAAAATATATGTGCTCAGCTATATGGAATATCGTTTTTGTATCCTATAGACAAGAATGACACATATTTATCGTTCTTGCCATTGCATCATACATTTGAGTGTTCAACTGGCTTTTTATATGGTATAAGTGTTGGCGCAAAAAGAGCATACTGTGAAGGGCTAAGACATTTTGTAGATAATATAAAAGATTTTGACGTTACTTGTTTTGTATCAGTTCCTGCAATTATGGAAGGCGTTTATAAGAACATAATGAAAGGTGTTCAAAAGAATAAAAAGATGATGCAATTAAGACTTGCATTAAGGGCAAGTGATGCATTAAAGAAGATTGGAATTGATGTTAGAGCAAAACTATTTAAGGATGTAAGACAAAAGATTGGAGATAAACTTAGATTTGTTGTATGCGGGGGCGCAGCATTAAACCCAGAAGTATGTAAAGCGCTTAATAATCTAGGAATTACTGTTTATCAAGGATATGGATTAACAGAAACATCTCCAGTTATTACGGCAGAAAATAGTGTTCATAATAGAATAGGAAGCGTTGGTGTTCCTATGGAAGGCGTTAGGGTAAAAATAGATAGTCCTAATGCAGATGGAATAGGAGAAATAATTACAAAATCAGATAATGTAATGATTGGGTATTACGATAATCCAGAAGAAACAAAAAGGTCAATTAAGAATGGCTGGTTCTATACCGGAGATTTAGGATATATAGATCAAGATGGTTATCTATTCCTAACGGGTAGAAAGAAGGATGTAATCGTTCTTAAGAATGGCAAAAATGTATTTCCTGACGAACTTGAAATGTTAGTTAATGAATTACCTTGCGTTACAGAGTGTATAGTTTATGGCTCTAAGCAAGAAGATGGTGATATTAACTTACATTGTAAGATTGTGTACGATAAGAGTGAAGCTAAAAGTACATTTGGGACAGAAGATGAAAACGAAATTAGAGAACTTTACTGGACAAAGATTAAAAATCAAATTAACAAAAAGATGCCTACTTATAAATACATAAAAAATGTAATTGTATCTACAGAACCTTTGATAAAAACTACAACTAATAAAGTTAAAAGAACTGAAGAAATAGCACGTATCGAAAGCTCTGTAATAAATTCGTAACATATTCTTAACCTGAGTGTAATTGTAAACAAATTGTAAAAAATATATAATTTTATAAGATAGATATTGAGCGAAAAATGTAGTAAATTCGCGATTTTGTATCGATTTTAATGTATTTAACAGATAGATAGATTACACAAAGGAGGGTTGGGCAGTTTTATCTGCCGGATGATTAATGATTAAGATTGATTGGAAAAATGAGCAAACTAATTCATCAGAAGAGCCATTAAAAATTGATTTTAGTAAAATAATAGTTCCTGAAGAAACTACAAGTGTCCCTAGCGCCCAAGTACCTACTTCTTATTCATATAATAGCACAGAGACTCATATTACGGATGGGAGTGTTTTCTTCGGAAGTGTTGCGGAAGCATATAAAAAGGACGAAGTATCTAAGACATACACAAATACATATGCCTATAATGATGCAAATTCAAATGTTACGTATTTATCAACTAACCCATTGTTTACCGCTAAGGCAGAGCCTGAGCCAAATATATTGGCAGGGAATGTCTTTGCCAAGACTATCTCAGTCTCTACACCAGACCACACAACTGGGACAAAAGGCACAGTTACTGAATTACAAAGAATTGTTCAAAAGCTAGAAAAACTTGAAAAGATGATTAACCCAAATAGTAAGAAGTCTCTTATCCTTTGGGAAGAAGATAATAGTTTTAAGAATCTTATTTCTTCGGTTGTTACTTTTGCTAATAATTGTGATCTTGACACAGAATTTCCAATCGAGCTTTATGATAAATTAAAAGCCCTTAGTGAAGATATTGATAAACAATTAGAAGATGGCAAAACAAAGATTGAAGAGCTTAACAGACAAGCACAAGAGAATACTGAGCTAAGTGCAGTATTATCTAAGGCATATATTAGTGCTACAGCTGGTCTTTCAAGCGACGAATATGAGTCAAAGCTTAACTGTAAAGAATTAGAAGAGTACAAAGCAAAGCTTGAGACAATTGCTACTTGCGATAGTTCAAGTGAAGCATACCAAGAAGCTGAAAAGGCTATCAAATCAAAGATTAGTAACCTTGAAAACAGTGTTCATATCACAATCGATTTAGAAAGAACTACTAGTAAGAGCGGAGCCTTAAATTATATTAAGACAGAAACTGCTCCGGCAGTTACTAGATTAAAAGAAGCATATGATAGATTATACAAGACAGAAACTGCAACAACTATTGATGAGTCTGAAGCAATAACATCTTTAATAGTAAAGAGATCACTTGCTGAAAGAGTATATGACACATTTGTTAGACCTTTTGCTAATCTATTTAGAAGAAAGAAGAAAGTTAAATAATCTTTATAAACCCGTAGACTTCAATTTATTGAAGTCTACTTTTTTCTAAAAACATTAATCGCAGTATGGAATTTTGACTAATATATAGGTATAATCTAAATAGGTGATTAATTTGAAACGATTCTTTAATGTACTTATAAAAATCTTTATTGTTGCAATAGTAATATTCTTGATATTAGGAATTCTATTTGTTTCAATACAAAGTGAAAAGGTACCAGACATTTTTGCTTTTACTTCTAACCAGCAGGCAAAGGCTTTGGTTGGAAACTATAAATGGAATGCATTTTCTGAAGTGCGCAAGCAGACAAACTTTACTAGAGAAATGTATAGTGCAAAAAGTGAAAATACACTGCTTGTTTCACCAAGTGAAAGGATTACAATTGCAAACTCTCAAAATATTACTGCTAGACGCAAGTTTTCTCAAGAGTCATTCGAATATGTAGATACTAAAGGGAACACTACAATTGTTCCTTACGAAGCTCCATCAAATGCTTATGGAGATAGAACATACATGGAGTTTACAGCTCCTGACACTGAAGACACATACATGTACTATTTTACGCTTGATTATTATGAAAAAGGAAAAGTTGAGTATTGCCTAAAGATAGTTGTTTCTTTAGAACCTATTTATAATATTTCTGAAATAGTAAAGCATAATGGAATTAAAATTACTGAAACAGACAAAATATATAGTCTTTTATCAACTTTGCCATACTCTCGAAATATCACAAACATTGCTATTGATTCTACAAGTGAGATCGAAAAAATACTTGTCCATTACTCAACTATTTCAGTAGATAGAGAAAACTATATTAATAATGCCATAGCTTTCTTTGCACTTATCCCAGAGCTTGACGCAATTGAGTTTTCTTCTAGTGAATCCGTTTTTTACTTTACTAGGGACGAAATTAACAATTATCAAGGTAGAGATGTCACAGAATACGTAGATAATGTTGAATTATGGGAAAACGAGGTTTTATTTAAAGAACGAGTTAATGATGAAAATAGTACAAAATATAAAGCTGTTTCTAAAATCATTAATGACATAATGAAATATGAGTCTGGTGAAGTTGTATCAGAAATGAGCATAGATTTAGCCTCATTTGACGCTGATTGTGCACTTCCTTTAGACGAGGTAAATAAATATAAATTAATTAGTGCAGTTATGGAGCATGTAAAAACTGTTTTTAACATTAGTTCTAGCGAGTATGATTCGTTGAAGTATAAGCATGTCTTTGTCGGTGTAGAAAAGATAGAAGAGCCTGAGCCAATTCCATCAGGAGATAATTTAGTTGATAACTATGCAGAAGCAAACCTTGATATGGGAAATAGCGGAGATAATGAAGTTTACAATAAAATTAATATTATAGTTAAAGAAGGAAAATCAGAATCTCATTATGTATACCAAATAGCGTTTGAGAGTGGCGATTGGAGCATTTTAAGGGTAAGTAATTAATATCTTTTTTCATAGACAAAACAAGAAAAATATTATAAAATTTTAGGTAATGAAATATACATCACATAAGATAAAATTTAGAATTATTTCTGGTGTTCTTTTGTGGTGTATTTTTGTTAGCAACTTATGAAAACTAATTAGAAAAGGGTTTAAAGATTATGTTTGTATATGGATTAGTGTACTGGATATTATCTATATTTTTAGTTTTATATTTATTAAGAAAATACATATTGCTTCACAGAAACGTATACTTGTGTGTGCTAATCATGCAGGTTATTTCTAATATTGTTCAAATTGCTTCTATAGCCATTGGAATTACTCCAGAATGGTATATGCAATTGTACTTTGTAGTATTTAGCTTTGTTGTTCCTTTAGTTATAGTTGCGGCAGATTTTATAAACTCTGACATTGAAGAATTATATAATATCAAAATCGGTGATCACTATGCTAAGAAATCAGACTATTTAAATGCTATTTCTAGATATAAAAATGCAATTTCAAGAAACTCAAAGAACTCGGAAACGTATGCTAAGATTGGTAGGATGTACAAAGCTAATGGAGACAGAAGAACTGCTTTTGACCGCTTTGCAAAAGCAATTGACCTTAATAAAGAAGACTATAAGTCATATTATGAGATTGGTCTTATTTTTATAGAGATGGGTAAAAATGCCGATGCTCAAATTGTATTAGATAATGCGCTTAGGATTCGACCAGACTATACACCTGCCTCAGAAGTATTGGCTAAAGTATTTGTATCTGAAAGTAAATATGAAGATGCATGTAACATTTATAAAAATGCGTTAAAGTATGATGAAGACAATTATGAGCTTTATTACAACATGGGTATGGCAAAGCTTGAACTTAATAACATTGATGATGCCGAAATGTGCTACAAGAGGGCAATTGAATTAAATCCAACATTGTACAAAGCATATTTTGGACTGGGCCAAATTAGTCTATTAAAGAACGATTTAATTCGTGCTGAAAGTATGTTTAAAAAGTCATTGCCTGACAATGACATTATGGCTAAAGCATATTATCAAATTGCCAAAATCAGAATGCTTAAAAATGATGACGATAGTGCTATTACATTCTTAGGATATGCTTTCGACATAGATTCAACATACAGAACATACGCCGAAGAAGAACCAATATTTGCAAAGATTAAAGATTATATAAATGAAATTGGTCTAGACACCGATACATCAAAAAGACTAGCTAAATATGAGGCTATGTCTAGCTTCCAAAATGAGAAATATGAGGTTGATATTCCAAAGGAAGAAACTACTGTTCATGATATTCCAGAAACAACTATGGAATATAGCATCGAAGACAATATGGTAAAAGATGAGCCATTAGAGCAAGAGAATCTAGATAATACAACAACTCAGACTTATTCTACTGAGAGCGAGCCTAAAAAGTATGAAGTTACAGAAGAGTTTGACGAGAGTGCATATTTTGACGAAGAGCCTGAGAAAACGTCTAAAGTTTTGGGATTTTTCAAAAAGATTTTTGGAATTGGCAAAGATAACGATATTTTTTCTGATGATGAGGATGAGTTTGAAGAGCAGCCAGATGATGAAGAGGTTACTACTACTTCTTCTAAAGAAGAAATTATTGACGAAAAAGTTGACAATTTTAACACAGACGAAAAGAAAGCCTTTGAGACTTCTTTCACAGAAGAAGACTTAAACATTTTTGAAAAGTTCAAAAAACTTAAAGAAGTTGAAGATAAGAAATTTGAGGAGCTTAAAGCATCTGAGAGATATAAACAGATTGATTACAAAAAGCAAGATGACAAATATAGTAGAGAAAAGATTGAAGAAAATCGTAAAAACAGAGTAAGATACCTTTCAGAAGATGAGGCGGACAATTATAAAAGTTCTCCAGTTAGAGAAGCCAAGGTTAGAACTATTCCTAGAGCTTCAACTAAGAAACGTAGCTTTGATTTTGACACCGCAGAGATTAATCCAGACCTTGCAATTGGAATTGAAGATTTGGATGGTAGAAGCTTTTCAAAGCAAATTGAGCATATAGAAAATGAAGACGAACCATATGTGAATTTAAATAGTAAAACGGAAGATATTCCAGAAGTTGCAGATACGACTGTTGAAACAAGCACAAGCGATACAGGATTTGATTTCTTAAAGAGATATAAAAGATAACTACATGCTGATTGAGAAAGGACAAATGATATTATGCTAGCAAATATAATGCAATCAATTATTTTAGGTTTGGTGCAAGGACTTACAGAGTTTATACCAGTTTCAAGTAGCGCACATTTAAAGGCAATCCCTTTCATTTTTAATTGGGAAGAGATTTCACCATCTTTTGATGTTGCTTTACATATTGGAACATTACTTGCAATTTGTATATACTTTTTTAAAGATGGAATTAAATTAATAACTGCTGGGTTTAGCATTGCTAAATCAAAATTCAAAAAAGAAGAGCCTACAGAAGAAGTTCAAAAGGATGGAAGACTATTCTGGTATATAATACTAGCTACAATTCCTGCTGGAGTGTTGAGTTTGGTGTTAGATAAAATATCAGAGAAGTTAATAAATGGAAATGTTAGCGTTGAAATCATATGCATTGCCATTGCTTCTATCGTAATGGGTATTGTTTTATATTTTGTAGATAAGAAAATGCCTTCAAAGAGGACATACCCTGATTATAAACTTAAGGATGTTTTAATAATTGGCGTTTCTCAGGCACTGGCTGCAGCATTTCCTGGAGTTTCAAGGTCTGGAGTTACAATTACATCTTCAAGAGCATTAGAGTACGATCGTACGAGTAGCGCAAGATTATCGTTTATTTTATCTATACCTATGATTCTTGCAGCTGTTGTAGTCAGCCTTAAAGACTTTAGCTTTGCTAATCCTATACCTTTTTTTATTGGCATTGCAACTAGTTTTGTAGTTGGATTAATAGTTGTAAGTTCTTTAATGAAGTACTTAAAAAATGGAAACTATAAAGCATTTGCTATTTATAGATTTATATTTGGTATTTTACTTATTGGCGTGGTTATAGCTAAATCATTTATTTTATAATTGAAAGGAACGAATGATGAGTATAATTGATGGTAGATTAATATCTTCTAAGTTGAAGGAAGAATACAGAGAAAAGATATCAAAGTTAGAGCACAAACCATTTTTAGCAATGATCAGAATTGGAGATGATCCTGCTTCTGAAATATATGTTAGAAATAAAGGCAAGTTGTGTGGAGAACTTGGGATTCCTTTTTCTGATATTCATTTAAAAAGTGAAATTACGCAAGAGGAATTATTAGAGCAGATTGATGAGCTTAATAGTAATGATGAGATTACGGGCATTTTAGTTGAAAGCCCTATTCCATCACACCTTAACATTCAAGAAGTGTTTGATAGGATTCTACCTAGAAAAGATGTAGATGGATTAAATAGCTTGAACTTAGGTAATCTTGCATCAAATCATCCTACGTTTATTCCTGCCACTCCTTTTGGAATAATGACGCTTCTTAAGGAATATAAAGTTCCTATAGATGGCAAAAGATGCGTTGTGGTTGGAAGAAGCAATCTTGTAGGAAGACCAATGGCATTATGCTTATTAAATGCGAATGGTACTGTTACGGTTTGCCACTCTAGGACGAAGAACCTAGGTGAAATTACAAAGCAAGCCGATATTCTTGTTGTTGCTATTGGAAAGCCACAGTTTATTAAAGCCGATATGATTAAAGATGGGGCGGTTGTAATAGATGTTGGAATCAATCGAATTCCAGATAGCAAAAAGATTGTTGGAGATGTAGATTTTGAAAATGCCAAGGACAAGTGCGAATATATCACTCCTGTTCCGGGTGGCGTAGGTCCAATGACAATTATCAGTTTAATAGAAAATCTTATAAAAACAGTTGAATAGTTTATGTGGGGGTACAAGTAGTAGCTTGTATCCCCTTTTTTAGATTATGGTAAACAAAAAGGAAGTAAAACATGGAAATAATTAAATATAATGACGAAAGATACCCACAAAGTTTAAAAAACATATATGATCCACCTAAAGTACTATATTGTGATGGCAACATCTCTTTACTAAATAAGTTATCAGTGGCAATAGTGGGAACTAGAAGGATGAGCAAATATGGTGAAAAAATAACAAGAATCTTTTCGTCTGAACTTTCAAAAAATGGTATTTGCATTGTAAGCGGCCTTGCAAAAGGAATAGACACAATAGCACATGAAAATTCATGCAATAATGAAGGTAAGACGATAGCTGTACTAGGGTCAGGATTTAACCATATTTATCCTAAAGAGAATAATAGTTTATATAAAAAGATTGTTGAAGATGGGGGGCTTGTAATTTCTGAGTATCCACCGGAAACATCTCCAGAGGCCCAAAACTTTCCAAAGAGAAATAGAATAATCAGCGGTCTTTCATTTGGAACTATAGTTGTTGAAGCACCTTTAAGAAGTGGAGCATTAATCACGGCAGATTTAGCTTTAGAGCAGGGAAAAGAAGTGTATTGCGTTCCAGGTAATATTGATAGTTTTAGAAGCGCAGGGACAAATCTTCTTATAAAGCAAGGCGCTAAGCCGGCTATTTCGTTTAAAGATGTGTTAGAAGATGTTGCGTTTACATAATATAGCAATATTTACTTTTTTACATTAGTATTATATAATATGATGACAGTGATTTATTAGAAAAAGAGGGTGACTAATTTAATGTCTGAAAACGACAAAAATAATAAGAATCCAGATTTCGACTATGTAAAAAGATATAGAGAAACATTTAAGCCATCTGCAAGAAGTGGGGCTACTAATCCAGCTAGTAATACAAGCACAAGTACTAAGGTTAGTAAGCCAGTTGTAGAGAAGACTTATGTTGAAAAAGAGAAGTTGGACAAAGAAGCTAAACTTAGAAAGAAGAAAAGAAAAAGAAGAAAGAACATTATTCTTAGAATCATTGGAGGCCTAATAAAATTTGCTTTAATTTTGGTGATTCTAATACTATTAGGTGCTGCTGGCCTTTTTGTTGGACTTTGGTTATCAATCAATAACGGAGCTGGCTCTTTATCAAAAGAACTATTTGAAATCAATAATTTTACTACGACTATTTATGATATAAATGGTGAGCTATATACTTCACTATCTGGTAAAGAGAATAGAACGTATGCATCATATAGTGAGATTAGTAAGTATCTTCCAGAAGCATTTATCTCGATTGAAGATGAGAGATTCTATCAGCACAAAGGCGTTGACATAAAGAGAACAGCAGGAGCTACATTTAAGTACATCTTAAGTAAGTTTGGCATAGGTTCTTCTGATTTCGGTGGAAGTACTATTACTCAGCAGGTTATCAAAAAAGTTACTGGTGAAGATGACAAGTCATCTCTTAGAAAAGCAAAAGAGATTATTCGTGCGTTCCAACTTGAAAAGTGGCTTACTAAGGAAGAGATTATTGAGCTATATATGAACTTAATATACTTAGGTGAGGGTGCTTACGGAGTTGAGGCTGCAGCCAATAATTACTTTGCAAAGAGTGCAAAAGACTTAACTATTGCTCAATGTGCTTTAATAGCTGGACTTGCACAGGCACCAGAAGGATACAACCCATACAAGTATCCTGATAAGGCTAAGAGCAGACAGGAACTTGTTTTAGGCAAAATGTATGAATTAGGAAAGATAACGAAGGAAGAATATGAAGAAGCTAAAAATGAAGAGTTAGTTTATACTAAAGGCTCTCAATCATTTGCTTCTAGTAACTCGTATTTTGTTGATGCTGTTGTTGAAGAAGTTATTAGTGACTTAATGAAAGAAAAAGGCATTAATAGAGCAATGGCTCAGACTATGGTATATAACAATGGATTTAAGATTTATACAACATTAGATCCTAAGATTCAGGATATATTAGAAAAAACATACTTAGATCATCAGTATTTCCAAACTAGAAAAGGTTATGATGAAAATCTTCAGTCAGCAATGGTTATAATCGATTATAAAGAAGGTAACGTTGTTGGTCTAATTGGTGGCGCTGGTGAAAAGACTACTTTAAGAGGTTTAAACAGAGCAACTGGAATGACAAGGTCTATTGGTTCTAACATGAAACCATTAGGTGTATATGGACCAGGTCTTGAAATGGGTAAACTTACAGTAGCTACTACTTTTGATGACGTTCCTACAACATATAGAATTGGTGGCTCTGCATGGAGAATTAAGAACTACGATGGCCGTTACAGGGGAATGATTAACATAAGAAAGGCTATTGAGATTTCAGACAACATAGTTGCAGCAAAAGCTATGGAAGAGGTTGTTGGTACTGAGTATTCTTATCAGTTCCTAGAGAAGCTTGGTATTTCATCATTAACTAATGCAGACAAGATGTCTCCTGCTTCACTTTCTTTGGGAGGAATGAATAAAGGAATTAGTCCCCTAGAAGTTGCAGCTGCTTATGGAACAATTGCCAATAAGGGTGTATATGTTGAGCCTAAGTTATATACAAAAATTGAAGATAGAAATGGTCAGCTTTATTATAAAAAGCAAAGCATTGTAAGAGATGTTATGTCTGAAGAAAACGCATATTTACTTACAGACATGATGAGAACTGTTACAACTGGTTCGGAAGGAACTGGTAGAGCTGCTGCAATTAAAAATATAGATGTTGCTGCTAAGACTGGTACTACTTCAGATGATAAAGATAGATGGTTCTCTGCGTTTACACCATATTATGTAGGTTCAGTATGGTATGGATATGACACACCTGCATACATTAACTGTGCTACAAACCCTGGAACAAAAGTATGGAAAGCAGTTATGGATCAAATACATAAAGGTTTGCCAGCTGCTAAGTTTGAAAGACCAGATGGAATTGTAACTAGAGAAGTATGTAGGGACTCAGGATTGTTAGCTACCGAAGCATGTAAAGCCGACGATAGAGGAAGCAGAGTTATTTCAGAAATATTTAACTCTAAGAATGGAAGCATACCAACAGCAAAATGTAATCTTCATGAGTTTGTTGATGTTTGCCCAGATACATTCTTACTTCCTACTGATATTTGTAGGGCATGTGGAGTTACAATAATTCAAAAGTCTAGAATTAATAGGCATTATAAAGAGGGTCAGCCTTCAATAAAACCATATGACTATGCATACGAAGTTCCTACAACGTATTGCGAATTTCATGTTAGTGCAGACGTAAGAGCTAATACGGAAGAAATAGAAAATATTAATAATATGATAAATGAAAATACAAGTATAGTTGCTACTACACCGCCTGCCAGTATAATAATAATGCCAACAGCGACTCCAAGCGTTACTGAGCAAGCTGGTGCATATTCGCCTTGGATTCCAGCAGCGACTGAGGTTCCAGAACCTACTCCTGCCGGCATACCTTGGTGGGAAAGATAAGAATAATAAAAATACTAAAGAGAAGGAGAGTTCATTATGGCAAAAAAAGTTGGAATATTAACTGCTGGTGGAGACTGCCCAGGATTAAATGCAGTCATTAGAGGAGCGGTTAAAAATGCGGAGCATAATGATATAGAAGTATATGGTTTCCTTGAAGGATATAAGGGACTATATGAAAACAGATTTGTAAGACTTGATTCTAAGGCAGTTTCAGGGATTATAAGTCAAGGAGGAACAATCTTAAAATCTAATAACGGTACTAATAACTTTGCTATGCCTGAGATAAACGAAAAAGGCGAAAAAGTTTATGTCGACAGGTCTGAGGAGATTGCGAAACGACTTAGAGATGAAGGATTCGACTGTATTATAGTTGTTGGTGGTGATGGTTCATTAAAGTCAGCTCGTGACTATATGCTAAGAGGACTAAATGTAGTTGGAGTACCAAAAACTATAGATAATGATGTTCCTTATACTGACGTTACTTTCGGTTTTAATACTGCAGTTGCCGTTGCTACAGAAGGAATTGATAGATTACATACAACAGCTGAGAGCCACGGAAGAATTATGATTTTGGAAGTAATGGGTAGATATGCAGGATGGATAGCATTATCTTCTGCCATTGCTGGTGGAGCAGATACAGTTCTTATACCAGAGATACCTTATGACTTAAACAAAGTTATGGAAAAAATCGAAGAGAGAAGAAGAGAAGGAAAGAATTATAGCATAATTGTTGTTGCAGAAGGTGCTAAACCTAAAGAAGGAACAATATCTATTAGAGAAGTTGAGCAAGATAAGGCAAATAATTCTGGATTAGATAGTGTTAAACTGGGTGGCGCAGGAGCATTTGTTTCAAAAGAAATAGAAAGGCTTTCAGGCCAGGAAGCACGTTCTACTACTCTTGGCTATTTACAAAGAGGAGGAACTACTTGTCCTTATGATAGAATTCTTTCTACAGAGTATGGTGCATTTGCAATGCAGTTAGTTGCTGATGGTAAATATGGACGAATGGTTACCATGTTAAATGGCAAGCTTCAAAGCATTTCATTAGATGAAGTTGCTGGACATGACACGAAAATTGGTACAAAATCGTCAAATATAAAACTTGTCGACCTAGACAGCGATTTGGTAAAAACAGCAAGAAGAGTTGGCATATGCTTAGGAGACTAATTTATGTATATTAATGACAAACTGAATAATTTTAAAAGGGAAATATATGGCAAAAAAGTCGCTATTATAGGTATGGGCGTAAGCAACATACCTTTAATTAGCTATTTAAATAATATCGGTACACAGATTACAGTTTTTGATAAAAGAAACAAAGAAGATCTTCCAGAGGACAAATATAACGACTTCTATTCAAATGGAATCGGTTTTTCACTTGGAGAGAACTATTTAGATGGTTTAAATGGGTTTGATTATATTTTTAGAAGCCCTAGTATGAGACCTGATTTAGATAAAGTTAGAGAAGAAGTTGAAAGAGGAGCAATTCTTACTTCAGAAATTGAGATGCTTATAGAGCTTTGTCCTAGCACAATAGTTGGAGTAACAGGAAGCGACGGTAAAACAACAACTACAACTTTAATCTATAATATTTTAAAGGAAGAAGGGTATAATTGTTATTTGGGAGGAAACATTGGTGTTCCTCTATTTAGCCAAATAGATAAGATGCTTCCAGAGGATTATATTGTTCTTGAGTTAAGTTCATTTCAGCTTATGACTTTAAAGAAGAGCCCTCAAATTGCAGTTGTTACTAACATATCTCCAAACCATCTTGATATTCACAAGAGCTATGAGGAATATATTAATGCCAAAAAGAATATATTCTTATATCAACATGAAGATGATTTGCTAGTATTAAACAAAGACAATGAAATCACAAGTGAATTTAAGTATGATGCCAAAGGAAGAATTAGATATTTTAGCCGTCATAAAGAGAGCTTAAAGAAAGGAATTTTCTTTGATGATGAAGCAATTAAGATTTTAGAAAATGGCGATGAAAGAGAAGTAATTAAGTTAAGCGAAATAAAGCTTTTAGGAAAACATAATTACGAGAATTGCATGACAGCAATTGCTGCTACTAAAGACTTGGTTTCACTGGACTCAATAAAGAAAGTATTATCAACATTTAATGGTGTTGAGCACAGAAATGAAGTAGTAAGAGTAGTTAATGATGTTACTTGGAGAAATGATTCTATTGGTTCTAGTCCTACTAGGACTATTGCGGGATTATTGAGCTTTAATGATAAAGTCATTTTAATTGCAGGTGGATACGATAAGCATTTAGATTATACTGAATTTGGAAAATATGTTTCTGAACACGTTAAATCGCTTATTTTATTGGGTCAAACTGCTGAAAAGATTCTAGTTGCTACCAAGGCTGCTATGAGTGAAAAGGGCATGGACGAGGCTAGTCTTCCAATATATGAAGTAAAGACGCTTGAAGAAGCGGTCGCTAAAGCAAATGAGATTGCAATACCTGGAGATATCGTATTTTTCTCGCCTGCATCTGCAAGCTTTGATATGTTTAAAAACTTTGAGGAAAGAGGCAAAAAATATAAAGAATTGGTAACAAAATTGTAACAAATTTATAACCATTGTGTTCTTGAATTTATGCATCATAATCTTCTAAAATATAGTATAGAATATGATTCTAGGCTGAAGAGGAGATGAGGATTAGTGGGATTATTTGATTTGTTTTCTGTACCAAACGGTTCTAAGAAGAAAACATACAGTATTTCTGCGCCTATTTCTTCACCTATAATTGGACAAGCTAGTACGTTTAAAACACTAGCTACATTTGATTTGGATATGGATGCTCCAAGGTTTAATGGAGACATACCTAGAGCCGAGATTAAATCGTATGAAGACTTTAAATAAATAGAAAAATATTGGGCAACCTTTTATAAAAGGTTGCCCATTTTTTATTTTAATTCTACTACTGTTACACCAGTGTCGCCCTCTCCATAAACACCTAATCTATATGATTTGACATTTGCGTTTTTGCTTAAGTATTCATGGACGGCTTTTTTAAGAATACCAGAGCCTTTTCCATGTACTATTCGAACTATAGCCATATTAGATAAGTAAGCGTCATCCATGTATTTTTCAAGTGCTTCGATAGCTTCATCTCTTGTCATACCTATTAGGTTTATTTCTGGATTTATATCTTTTGCTTTTTTAAATGAATTTCCGGCTACTGGGGCTTTTTCTTTTTTCGCCTCTGTAGCTATTTTTTCTATTTTGGAAATATTAACATTTAGTTTAACTATTCCACTTTGAACTTGCAGGTTTCCGTCTTTATCAGGAAGTTTACATACGGTAGCATTCATGTCTAGATATGGAATATACACTTCCATGTTATTGTATATTTCTTCAGGACGTAGGGGGTTCTTTGGTAATATAGTTTCAGTTATTAAGTCCTTTTGTATTTCGTCTAAACTAGATTTTAATTTCCTTCTACTTTCTTCTATTTTTTTACTTGGATTCTTAGACTTCTTTGCGTTATTTAATTCTTTAATGATGTCACTAGCTTCTTCTTTTGCGTCTAGAAGCAAGTCTCTAGCCTGTTTTCTAGCCTTAGATAGAATCTCATCTTTTTGCTTTTCTATAGAGAGTCTTTCCCTTTCAACTTTATCTTTAATGATTTGCGCATCTTCAAGCATTTTTATAGATTGCTCTTTATTTTCCTCGGCCTTAATTCTCTTTTGTTCCATATCTTGCAATACATCCTCAAATCGAATAGTATCATTTGTTAAAAACTCATTTGCTCTAGTTAAAATTGTTTCAGATAATCCTAGCTTTTTAGATATAGCAAAAGCATTGCTTTTACCAGGAACACCAATTAGAAGCTTGTAGGTTGGCTTTAATGTTTCAACATTAAACTCGCAAGAAGCGTTTTCCACGCCAGGCGTATTAATGGCATATGACTTTAATTCACTATAGTGTGTAGTCGAGATTGTTGTAATATTGTTCTCATGAAGGTGCTCTAAAATTGCCATAGCAATCGCAGCTCCTTCTATTGGATCTGTTCCAGAGCCTATTTCATCTATTAAGACTAAATCATTTTCTGTTGCTTCATTTAAAATCGATACAATGTTTGTAAGGTGTGCTGAGAACGTTGATAATGATTGCTCAATGCTTTGCTCATCGCCTATATCTGTGAATATGTTGTCAAATATTCTAATACTTGTACCACTAGAAGCAGGTATGAAAAGACCGGATTGAGCCATCATAGTAAGTAATCCTACGGTCTTTAAAGTTACAGTTTTACCGCCTGTATTAGGACCGGTTACAATTAGACTATTAAATGTGTCTCCAAACCAGATATCGATTGGTACGACTACTTCTTTATCAATTAATGGGTGTCTTGCTTTTTTGAAAAATGTCTTTTTATCATTAAACTCTGGCATTATAGAGTCCGTATTAATTGCGTATTTTGCTTTTGCAAGAACAAAGTCTATTTGTCCAATAGTATTAATGGTACTTCTTAAATTATCTGTAAGAGGTTGCACTATTTGTGAAAGTAAAGATAGTATTCGTTGAATTTCAAGTTGCTCATTAAGCATTAATTCTTTTATTTCATTGTTTAACGTGAACACTGACGTTGGCTCAATAAAAAGAGTGCTTCCAGATGAAGACTGGTCATGAATAAGTCCTTGAACTTCGTTTTTATATTCTGCCTTTACAGGCAATACATATCTATCATCACGGATAGTTATAATGTTTTCTTGTAAGTACCTTGCTTTTGAACGTAAGATACTAGATAGTTTCTCTTTAATCTTTGCTTCTACATCTTTTATAGATGTTCTGATTTTATATAGTTGCTGACTAGCCCTGTCATCTAATTCTTCTTCATTTTTTATACATCTTGAAATCTCTTCTTCAACATTTAGATTCTGATAAAGGTTATAAAACAAATCATAGATAATTGGAAAGTCTTCTTCTGCAAATTGTGAATCAAGAAAAGAAGATTTAAGATGCCTTGAAACTTTTAGAATGTCTTGAACCTTTAATAGCTCATTAATCTGCAGTATTCCGCCTTTATCTAGTTTTTCTAGTTGATTAGAAATATCACTAATTTGACTTATTGGAATATTATGTTGCCTTAAGTAGTATGATGTAGCTTCTAGAGTTTCTTGCTGAAGTCTTTGTATAGTGGTTTTATCCGAAAGTGGAACTATGTTAAGTGATAATTCTTTTCCAATGTATGTAACAGCGTAATTAGATAGCTCTTCCTTAATCTTATTAAATTCAAGTATACTTAATGCCTTGAGATTCATATATGTTAGCTCCTTATGTTTTTTTATAATTTTAGCACAAAATTAGCATAAAGGCTATATATGAGGGGATTATGTAAAAAAATCTTGTATACAAATTATAATAGTGATAAGATAATGATTAGAAAAATGTGGGTTTATAGATTTATCCTAAAAATCTAAATTTGAATAATATGAGGTTGATTTAAATGGGTTTAATTAAAGCCGCTGCATCAGCTATAAGTAGCACTTTTGGCGACCAATTCCTTACGGCCATCAAATGTGATGATATGGGTAATGACATACTAATGGTAAAACAAACTGATAAAAATGGTGCTCTTGCTAAAGGTTCAAGAATAATTGTTGCACCTGGTCAAGTTGCTGTTATTTATGATAGTGGTAGAATTCTAGACGCTACTGCTGAGCCAGGAACATATACTTTTGACCAAAGCACTACTCCTTCATTCTTTGCTGGCCAATTTGGTGCAGTATTTAAGGAAATGTGGGAAAGATTTAAATTTGGTGGCGCAGTTGCAAAAGAGCAAGCAATATTCTTCTTCAATGTAAAAGAAATTGTTGGAAACAAGTTTGGCACACCAAATCCTGTTCCATATAGAGACTGGGGACATCAACTTCTTAATGCTAGAACTGGCGGAATGTCACCAATGATGGTTGAGATTAAGTGCTATGGTACTTATACATTCCGTATTAATAACCCTGCTACATTTATGATGAATATTGCAGGAAATGCAGAAATTTACAAGAAAGACCAACTAGTTGAGCAAATGAGAAGTGAAGTAGTTGCTGCATTCCAAAATATTCTTAATTCATTAAGTGAGCCAGAACACAAAATAGAAGCTCTTTCTCTTCCAAATAAGACTGATGAAATCAAAACTATCATGTCTCAAGAGAACTTTGATGGAGCAATTCAAAATAGAGGTGTTGGCCTTGTTTCTTTTGCTGTTGAGAGTGTAACACTTACAGACGAGTCAAAAGAACAAATCAGAAAATACGAGCTTGCTGGAGATCAATATCAACAACAAGGTACGCTTGTTGATGCTTATGCTAACGCGGTTCAAAATGCTGCAGCAAATGAAAGCGGAGCAATGAATGGCTTTGTTGGAATGGGTATGATGAACATGACATCAGGAAACGTATTTGGAGCAGCTACAGCAAATGTTGCAAATAACGTTAATTATGCTCAACCAAATCCTCAAGCACAAGCACCTCAGCAACCACAAGCTGCACCTGTAGCACCTGCACCAAATCCAGATGAGTGGGTTTGCCCAGACTGCAACACTAAAAACAGCGGAAAGTTCTGCTTATCATGTGGAAGACCTAAGGAGCAACCTGCTAAAACAGTTAAATGTCCAAACTGTGCAAAAGAGTGGCCAGAAGGCACAAAATTCTGCGGAGAATGCGGAACAAAACTAGGTGAATAAATTATATGATTATCTATTAGTCCAGGTATTTTATACTTGGACTAATTTTTTGTTAAGATTTGATTAAAAAAGCAAATTTACTAATATTGTGTGATAATATTTTTATGGGTTATTTTATGCATTTCAGAATATGAAAGGAATGATACATAATAATGAAAAAATTGTTAGCACTTATAATTTCACTTCTAACTATTATTTGTTTAATTAGCGTATGTTTTGCTAGTGACTTTGAGTTTGATGTTGGAACTGGTCAAGGTGGTAATAGAACATATACAGGACCAACAGGCGATGGTAGTGGAAGAGTCTATGCTCAATGGAAATGGTCTAGAAACTATCCAACTGGTACTAGATATATCCTTGAATTGGGAGACGAGAATGAGACTACTCCTGTTGGAGCTAATGAGCATGATTACTATATATATAATCTTATGGGGGAAAACTTCTTTCGAGTAGGTACAGCTACTAGTAGGATAAAAGTTAATATTACTTATCCAGAGGGAATTGAGACAGATAATCAAAAGGCGGGTTTTTGGTTTAACCAATGGGCAAGGTATAATCCGCCAAAAGAATTTTCTAACCCAGAAAGTGATACAGGAAAATCATTACAACAAGAAAAAGTATTAATTTTGGCTAAAGTAATACAAGATGCTGCCGAGAAAAAAAATGATAGACAAGTTTTTAATCTAATGGACGAAATATATAATCGAACATATACGGGAAATATTGCTCTAAAAGCTGAAATAGTTTTTAACATTACGCCAATTAATCAAAATAATGCAGAATGGCTTACATATAATGAAATAAGAGAGAGAGCATTTAAAGAGTCTAATAGAAATCAGTTTAACTGGATAAGAAGTGGTGGAATGTATAATGGTGAAGTTTTATCAACTACACAATATGGTGGAATTTCTCAATATGCAGATGGTTCTGGAGCTGCGATTGACTTAATTGCAACAAAGCTTTATGAAAAAGATAAAGAGTTTTCACTAAAGAATGGAAGAGTAAATTGTAGCTGTGACTTATTTACTTCTAAGGCAAATGCAAATTATTATATTAATGGCAACAATATTGAGGTAAAAGTAAACAATAATGATATTTTTAATCAGATTGTTAAAAGAATTGGTACTGCAGCATGGCCATCTAACTATAAAAACTCATACTTAGTAAATTATGCTGACCTTGTAATGGATACATATGCGCCAAATTTATGTTCAATTGAAATTGATGGTAAATATGTTTCTAATGGTCTAAATACTTCTGGATTAATGAATCTTGTATTAAATCCTACACAAACTGGAGATGCAAGATATCAATTAGTATTTTATGCTTCAAGAAAAGTTAATGGACAGTACAAAACACAGAGTCATGTACTTGATGCTAGAAATATTTATGTTTCATCTTTAATTAGTGCTATGACGGATTCTCAAAAGAAAGCGTTTAAGACTGAGCATGGATTTCCAGAAACTGGTACGCCAAATAAACCATTTATCTTTGAAGGTTGGGACTATATATATAATGCACCAATTGATCCAGACATAATTCGAATTCCTTCTCAACCAACTGAAAACATAATTTATGTTAATTATTTTGAGGCTGAAAAAAATGGAGATAATTATAGCAATATAACTCTAATTGATAGTGATGAACCTATTAAAATTGGAGAAGCTACATCGGGAGAAGTAGTAGCTAGAGAAAACGTTGGCTCATACAGTGGGTATGATAAATTAATAGGTAGTCAAACTATAGATGGCAATACAACTGATTTTGATGCTAATATTGGTGTCGATACATCAGAAGAAAAAGCAAACGTTGAGTTTGGTGAAAATGAACATGCTAAAACAGTTAATTATCTATATCTAAAAGAACCTATTGTTGGTAAAGTTTTAATTAATTATGTTTTGATACAGCGGAAATGACTATAAAACAATAGAGGGCTTTAGTTCAGAAATATCCGGTGAAATCAATAATGGTTTTCTTGATGTTCCAATTGGTAAAATTGATGATTCAGAAGTAGTTCAGAAATTAGGTTTTGATACCGAGTATTTAGGTTATGATATTACTGATGGTATTATAAACTACAATAACGAATCATATACTAATGAGTATAACTATAGTAAAGAAGCTCCAATAGTTGTTCATCTTACAGAAAATGTAAATGTTAAAATGATAACTTTTGTATACTTTGCGAGTCACCATAGTGTAGAAGTATATTATATGGATTATAGAACTAAGACTGAAATTAATCATGAGAAGTATTATAAAGACTATATAGTAGGTCCTGGTGCTGCATACACTGAAGATTGTATTACAATTGAAGATTACAACTATGTATGTTACAAAGTAAATGGTGGAGAAGAAATTAAGTCACCTTCAGTTACTGGTAATGCAAATGGTGATGTTAAGATAGAATTCTTCTATAAAAAGAAACCAAAAATAACAGGAGATTTACCTAATATTCCTGAGGATAAAATACAAATTCCAAGCACAGCAAAAAATAAGTATGGAAAAATAATAGTTTTAGATGAACTGTTTAATGTTAATCTAACGGTTGAAAATGCTTCCTCAATGGAAGAAGGACTTACTGTTGATTTAGTCTTTCCATTTGATGTATATAATAAAGATGGAGACCGTTATAGTTTTGTAAGTAAAGGAACCTTAATTAGTAAAGCATATAATTCTTTACCAGAAATCAATGGTTCCGATGAAATGAATATTTCAATGGAGTTTAGATTGCCTTCTTGGATTTTAGAAAAACGATATGAAGGAGATAATAGTATTGTAGGAAAGATCATTGATACTAATAATGGTAATTCTGTGATCAGTGAAACAACAATTTCAGTTGATGTTTTAGGTAAAGTATATGATTTTACAGTAACAAATCTAGAAGGAGATTCAAACTGGACAGGCTCATTATTTGCAGGTGGAAATCAAGGAATGGAGTATAAAGCAGATTTGTTGCCAATAGGACAATATAGTGCAAAACCAAATGTTTCAGTAGATATAAATAAACCTGGAAGTAAGATAGTAAAAACTGATAATAATTCAGTTCAAATGCAAACTACAACGTATCCATATGGTATTAAACTTGGAAGCGTATTTCTATTTAGCATTAATACAAAGGGAAACAAGTCTGAATCTATAAGTATAGAACCTAAATTATTATACTTAAATTCTGATGGTAACCCAGTCGATGATGTTTCATATTCATATTTGAAAGAAGCAAAGCAAGTTGACATTGGAAATAGTCATGAACTAGATAGATTTTTTACAACTATAAATAAAAATACAAGATTAATAGGAGAAACAATTCAAGAAGTAACTAAAGCGGTAGAGTATTCTAAAGGACAAGAGTATTTATCAGATAGAAGTAAAGATGGATATGCAAGTATTAAGAACTTCTACTTTAATTCAAACTTTAATCCTGTAGCGGAGGTGGAATTTGGAAGTTATACTGAAATAAAGATTCCAAGAAGTTTAAGACTTCCATATGTAAACTATGCAAAAGATATTATCAAAGGTGAAGTGACAAGAATAGGAAAAGATGTAAACAAATATATGTATGGAAATCAATATCTAACTAATGCACGGAAATGTCGGAATGAATGAAAATCAAATAATTAACTCACTTGGGCATTGGTATGCAGAATATAGATTGCCACGAACATTAGTTGTAAAAGATAAGAATGGCAATGAACTAAATAATGGCTATATAGTAGTATTATTTAGTATACAAACTTTAGATAAAGATGGTGCATCATATTTGTACTATTATGCTAATAAGAATGCATCACAATGGGGAAAAGAAAATTCAAATGCAGGTGGACATGACAATATTACTATAACATTGCCAAAAACAATTAATGATTTAAAGAATAATGCAGGACCAAAGACAGCTCAAATAAGTATAAATGAAGGATTCTATCCGGTTGCAATTTACGAAGTAGGTCAAAGACTAAATATGGAAGTTTCTGGAACTCACTAATTCATAAAGGAGAAAACTATGAAGAAAACATTATTTATAATAGTTAGTATTTGCATATTAATTGTTAGTTCATATGTATTTGCTAGTTCATTTTCTGATACAGCTGGACATTGGGCAGAACAATATATCGATGAATTAACAAATCAAAAAATCATTAATGGATATACTGATGGAACATATAAGCCAGATGGACCAATTAAAAGAGGGGAATTTTTAAAGTTAATAATGATGGCCTCTAAACCAGATGTGAACTGGTCACTTAAGAATTACAAATATAATCATTGGTCAAGTATTTATAGTAATTATGCAGAAAATAAAAAAATTGTTCCTGTAGGATTTGCAGATGAAAATACTGCTGAAAAAGAAATAACTAGAATAGAAGTTGCAACTATTTTGGGAAAGTGTGACATTTATTTAAGAGAACATAATCAAAGGGCTAAAAGTTTATCATTTACAGATACAAAAGAACTTGATAAAGAACAAAAAGTGCTATTAGAGCATTGTGTAGGGTCTGAATATATTAATGGTTTCCCAGATGGTACTTTTAAGCCAAATGATACTTTGACTCGTGCGCAGGTAGCTAAAATTTTGTATGTATTTTTAAATAATAAATAAGAAACTTTCTGGGGAGACTCTTCGGAGGCTCCCCAGAGACACGTTATGTTCGCACAAAAGGATAGCAGGGGGCTATGTATAAAAATTATTGCGTTCGAATGCTTCAATTCGAAGAATGCCTAATAAAGAAGTCATACAAGCAATAAGAAAATTTTTCAGGAACCGGCGAAAACGCACCTAAAAAATTTTCTAATTGCTTGTAATTTTGTTCTTTATAAGTCATTCTATCTCATTTCCACGCTCACTTATAATTTTTATACATAGCCCCCTGCTACCCTTTGGTGCGAACATGTCGTGTCCCCGGAAGCCCCCGTTTCGGTCGCTGGCTGTCGTGTCCCCAGAAAGTCTTCAAAACATATTGAAAAACCAGACATTCTGTTGTAAAATTCTACCTTGTGAAATAGGGTTTTATCGAAAGAATTATGTAAAGTATATAAAGGAGATTTTACTATGACAGCTTTTGAACTTAGAAGAAAGTATATTGAATTTTTTAAAGAACATGGACATAAAGAAATACCAAGTAGTCCAGTTGTACCAGAAAATGATCCAACTGTTTTATTTACAACTGCTGGTATGCATCCATTAGTACCATATTTACTTGGTGAACCTCATCCAGAAGGAAAAAGACTTACCGATTATCAAAAGTGTATTAGAACAGGTGATATCGAAGATGTTGGTGATAATAGTCACTTAACATTTTTTGAGATGCTTGGAAACTGGTCTTTAGGAGACTATTTTAAAGATGAATCAATTCATATGAGCTATGAGCTTCTAGATAAAGTACTTGGTTTTGATATGAATAAAATATCAGTTACTTGCTTTGAAGGCGAGGGAGATATTCCTAGAGATGATGAAGCAGCTTCATATTGGGTAGATGCAGGTATCCCAAAAGAGAGAATTTACTTCCTTGGCAGAAAGCACAATTGGTGGGGACCAGCTGGTGAAACAGGTCCATGTGGCCCTGATACTGAGATTTTCTATGATACTGGTAAAGAACCTTGCTCACCAAATTGTGATCCATCATGCAGCTGTGGTAAGTACCTTGAAATATGGAACAACGTTTTTATGCAATACAACAAAACAAAAGAAGGAAAGTATGAGCCATTAAAGCAGAAGAACGTTGATACTGGAATGGGATTAGAAAGAGTTATTGGCTTATTAGAAGGTAAGAATTCAGTATATGAAACAGAATTATTTGAAGCAGAGATTAGTAAAATAAAAGAACTTTCAAAAGTATATAATGAACAAAGTGCTAGAATAATTGCTGACCATTTAAGAACATCTATTTTCATGATAATTGATGGAGTTCGTCCTTCAAATGTTGATCAAGGTTATATTTTAAGAAGACTTCTAAGAAGAGCTATTCGTCATATGAGAAAGATTGAGCTTGATGCAAACCTTGTTAATATTCTTGTTGAGACATTTATAGATAAAGCACTATATGAAATGTATCCAGAAACAACTAAAAATAAAGAAACAATAATCGAAGTTATTGTTCAAGAAAAAGATAAGTTCATTAAAACTCTTGAAAATGGTGAAAAAGAATTTAATAAAAATGCTCAAAAGGCAAAGGAAGAGGGAACTAATAAACTATCAGGTGAAGTTGTATTTAGACTATATGATACATTTGGCTTTCCACCAGAAATGACGCTTGAGCTAGCTAACGAAAATGGTCTTACTTTTGATATGGAAGAATTCAACAAACTATTTAAAGAGCATCAAGATAAATCAAGAGCAGGCGCTGAGCAAAAGTTTAAGGGCGGACTTGCTGACCATAGTGAGCAAACTACAGCTTATCATACTGCTACTCACTTGCTTCATAAAGCACTTCAAATTGTTTTAGGACCACATGCTACTCAAAAAGGTTCAAACTTAACTGCAGAAAGACTTCGCTTTGACTTTGCAAATCCAGCAAAGCTTACACCTGAAGAACTTAAAAAGGTTGAAGACATTGTTAATGAACAGATTCAGAGAGATTTAAAAGTTACATGCGAAGAGATGAGCTTAGATGAGGCTAGAGAATCAGGAGCTACTGGCTTATTCGAGAACAAGTATGGTGAAAAAGTTAAAGTATACACAATCGGAGACTTTTCTAAAGAAATCTGCGGTGGACCTCACGTTGAGCATACAGGCGATATGGGACACTTCAAGATTATAAAAGAAGAAGCAGTTTCTTCTGGTATTAGAAGAATTAAAGCTATTCTAGAAAAATAATGGTGATAAGATTCATAAGATAAATTTTCTATATATAGGCACTAAGGATAATACATAATTAACTGAAAGTAGGTAGTTTATTTTATGAATGAAGAAAAAGAGCTTGAAATAAAAGAGGCGTATTCTACAGACGTTATTAAAACTAATAACGTCTATGAGAGTACGCCTATTTGTAAGCTTTTGATTGATATTCTTGATTCTGGAATTGAATTTGGCTTTATAGATAGACTAGAGCTTGATATAAAGCAAACAAAAGCAAAGTACAACGAGACAGATGAAACTTCAAAAGAGTTTGAAGATAAACTTCAAGAAGCATCTTATGTTTTAATGTGTTTATATTTAAAAGATAATCAAATAGAAAAAGCAAAATCATTTTGTGAATCGTTTGATTCTAGAATGGAAGAATATATTTTTAATAGAATTCGCCCAAGCTATCCAGTGATAATTGAAAATGATAATTATTATTGTGCAATGCTAAAGGTTGAAATCGCTGAAAAGCGAAATATCAATGTTAATGATATAAAGTTTTGGGAAGGCATATATAATATTGAATACCCTGAATCAAATTATAGGCTTCCTGAGCAATGGCAGCCAGAAATAAAAAGCTTAGTTGCCAAAGAAAATTCGTTTGTAGTTATGGCAAGGAATTTTAGCTTTGTTAAGACTTATAAGATTAGGTATGATGCTTCTAGTGACAGATACAAGATGAATCTTTTTGATATTCAAAAGCTAAAGGAATATCTAATATACAAAAAGAATGTTCACAATATAAGAATTGCATTTGAAGAAGGAATTGAAGATGTTATTTTTGATTTAGATATTAAGTGTAATTGCAAGTTTTTTGTTAAGTTGCCAACAACAGCTAGAAGAATTGGCGGTAGCTTATTTAATAACAATTCAAATATTGACGTTGTCGATATATCAGAAAGCAGAATAGAAAAAATTGAAGAAGGAACATTTGAGAATTCTTCTATCAGAATGATTAAGCTTCCTCAATGTTTATATAGTATTGGTAAGAATGCATTCCTAGGATGCAAATTCATGGAAAAGATTAATTTATCTAACACTTCAATAAAGTTTTTAAAGCAAGGATGTTTTAGAAAGTCTGGTATTAAGGATATTTCGTTTCCAAGTAGTTTAAGAGTAATTGAAGTTGAGGCATTTTCTGAATGCAAGAACTTAAAGTCATTAGATTTATCAAAAACTGAGCTTTCTTTACTTAATGCTGGGCTTATATCTGAATCTGGTTTATCTAAGATTAAACTTGGAGAAAATGTTAGAGGAATCGGATTTGATGTATTTAGTGAATGTAATGGATTAAAGAAAGTGGATCTTTCTGCAACATCAGTTGAAAAGATAGGACCTTATGCTTTCTACAATGCAAATATACGTAAGATAAAGTTCCCAAATGAGCTTAAAGAAATTGATTATGAAGCCTTTAGTGGCTGTTATAATTTGGAAACTTTAGATTTATCTAAGACAAATATTGAAAGAATTGCTGGTTATGCATTCTATAATTCTGGTATTAAAAAGGTAAAGTTTCCTAAAACTCTTAAGTATTTAAGTGAAGATGCCTTTTATGGGTGTAAGAATCTTAAAAAGCTTGATTTGCAAGATACTATGGTTAAAAAATTATCAACCAATTCTTTTGGAAATTCTGGAATAAACGAGATAAAGTTTTAAGCATAACTTTGTGATACTTAACATAATTCTTTAAGAGATAACACTATATTTCAGTGTTATCTCTTTTTTATTACGACTTTATTAAAGAAATGCGAAAAAACATAGAAAATAATATAATAAAATAGAGTGTTTTTATATAATTTATAGGAGAAATATATATGAAAAAAAGAATATGTATATTGATTACTAGTATCATAATAATTCTTTCAATAACAAGCTTAATCTCGTATGGTGTAACTATTAAAACTCAGGTAGTAAGTGTGGTAAATTCTGCAAGCGGCACTAAATATGGAGTGTCTGGGCAAAGCGGTGTAGTTATTGATCTATCTAAGACACAAGCTACTAACGTTACAATAACTTACTTTGGCTCTAGAGTAAGTAATGGTTCCTTGAGTGTTGTGTCTAATAGCAATTCCTCAGTAGCGACTGCTTCTAGCGGTTCAAATAGGATTACTGGCGTTAGTGTTGGCTCTACGACAATTACATATAGAGTTAGTGTTTCAGGAAAAGTTATTCTTTGGCCAGTTCATGTTACTGTAAAAAATGGTCCTAATAGTTCTGTCTCAACTCCTGCAACACAAAGTCCTACCCAAACAAGTAGTAGCCCTGCTACTAGTGCTTATAGATATGGACTTACAGGTACTAATAGTGTAACTATTGATTTAGCAAAATCATCAGATGCTTTTGTTCAAACTAATTATTTAGGTACTAAGGTAAATAATGATTCAATAGTAATGATATATTCTAATAGTAATCCTTTAGTTGCCTCTGCATTAGCTTATTCTAATAAAATTACTGGACTTAGCGTCGGTACAACTACGATTACTTTTAGATATTATGTTTCTGGCAAAACAATACTTTGGCCTGTTTCTGTTACAGTTGTAGATAATTCGATTGTTGATACTCCAACGCCTATTCCAACAGCAGTTCCTACTCCTGTACCGACGCCGGAAGCGACATTAGTTCCAACAGCAGCTCCAACTAAAACACCAATAATAAGACCAGCAGGAACTGGGACAAGGTCAACACCAAGACCGACAGCTACTGTACTAAGAACAGATACCAATGTTCCAGCTAGAACACAAACAGCAAGACCAGTTGGAACAGGAACAAGGTCAACACCTAGACCAACAGCAACTATACTAAGAACAGTTGCTAATGCACCAACTAGAACATCAACATTAAGGCCAGCTGGAACTGGTACGAGGTCAACACCTAGACCAACAGCAACTATACTAAGAACAAATACTACTGCTCCAGTTAGAACACAAGCAGCAAGACCAGTTGGAACGGGAACAAGGTCAACACCAAGACCAATTGCTACTCCTGCCGTTAGACATACATTACAAATACAACCTTCGTTAATTAATTTAAAAGTAGGAGAATCAACATCTAATTTTTCAGTTAGATATGATGGCACGATTGTAAATAAAGATTTTTGTTCATATACAACAAAAAATGAAAACATTACATATACGTCTGGTTCAACAATTCATGGCCGAGGCAGAGGAGTAACTTCGATTACTGTATCTTATCTAGGAACTAGTCAAAAAATACTTGTTGTAGTTTCAGAGAATAAGGCTACAAATTTACCAAGCTATTCTAATACACCAAGACCAACTGTGCCTCCAAGAGTGACAAATACACCAAGACCAACTGCTTCTTCTGTACCAACTAGCACTCCTATTTCATTTGATCGTCTTCAGATGAATTTAGGTGATGTTTACATAGAAGTGGGGGAAACTATTAATTTAATTGATAAAATTTCATTTACGTATGGTGGAAAGACTTTAGATAGATCGTCTTATACGGTGTCTTTAACTCCAAATTCATTTAAAGATGGGAAAGTCAGTGTAGCAGGTAATACAATAACGGGGAGAAGTAATGGTTATTCTTATTTTGATGAGATATTATATAATGGCGTAAAATATAGACTCTTTGGGTATGGTGTAAGAGTATGCGATGGTCACAGTTTCTATCGTGTTCGTGAAGGAGAGAATCAATTTCAATGTAGTAAATGCTTCTGCAAATTCACAGATGATTCGGCTAGGGATATTAATTATACTATAGATTCTGAATATCCTGACGTGTGTCATGATGTTGATACACAAACAAGCAAAGGTCTTGCTAAGTCGAGATTTCATCATGACTATACTACATTTTCACGTGTCGATGCGCAAGGTGATTGGGGATGTAATTACTATATGAAATGTATATGCGGTGCTGAAGAAAGTAGATATGCTGCACATATCCCTAGTGTAGCAGTTAACGGTAAATGTCAATATTGTGGAACTATCATTTCTTCTAATTAGAGATTAATTATAAATTGTGAGTTTTAGGCATTCCTTTTTGGACATTAATTATGTGTGCAAAAATAAGGGATGCCTTTTTTCGATTGTAAATTCTTGCATAATGTTTTTTCTAGTAGTAAAATTTTACTTGAAATAAAAAATTAGGAGGTAATAATTATGGCATTAAAAGCTGGTATTAATGGTTTTGGAAGGATTGGAAGTCTTGCATTTTCTGCAAGCTTAGATAATCCAGAAATAGAAGTTGTTGCAATAAATGATCCTTTTATTACAGCAGATTACATGGCATATATGCTTAAACATGACACAGTTCATGGACAATTCAAAGGTACAGTTGAGGCAGGAGAAGACTATATTGAAGTTAATGGACGTAGGGTTAAAGTATTAAATGAAAAAGAACCTGCAAATTGTCATTGGGATACACTAGGAGTAGACTATGTTCTAGAATGTTCTGGAGTTTTCACAACTTTAGAGACAGCAGGACAACATATTCAAGGAGGAGCAAAGAAAGTTGTTATTTCTGCTCCATCAAAAGATGCTCCAATGTTTGTTATGGGTGTTAACCATACAACATATACACCTGATATGAATATAGTTTCAAATGCATCTTGTACAACAAACTGCTTAGCACCTCTTGCAAAAGTTATAAATGATAAATTTGGAATTAAAGATGGTCTTATGACTACAGTTCACTCAACGACTGCTACTCAAAAGACAGTTGATGGCGCTTCTAAGAAGGACTGGAGAGGTGGTAGAGCTGCTTCTGCAAATATTATTCCATCTTCAACCGGTGCTGCAAAAGCAGTAGGAAAAGTTATTCCAGAACTTAATGGAAAACTTACAGGTATGTCATTTAGAGTTCCAACTATTGATGTTTCTGTTGTAGATTTAACTGTAAATCTTGAAAAGCCTGCAACTTATGAAGAAATTTGTAAGGCTGTAAAAGAGGCTTCTGAAGGAGAACTAAAGGGAATCCTTGGTTATACAGATGAACTACTTGTTTCATCAGACTTTATTCATGACCCAAGAACATCTATCTTTGATGAAAAAGCAGGTATTGCTTTAACAGATACATTTGTTAAACTTGTTGCATGGTATGATAACGAGTGGGGTTATTCAAATAAACTTGTAGACTTGGCAGTATATATGAGCAAACAATAGACATATTAAGTAAACATAATTGTACATTTGCTACAAGATAACATAATCTGAATTGCATATATATTTTGACTTATAAATAATGCTCATATCTAGGTTTTGATTGATACATTATTTTATAAAAGTAACATAAGATTGAATGCGAAAAAGGCTGGAAATTTTGAAATTTCCGGCCTTTTAAAATTGAAAAATAATACAAATTATAGTAGTATATATGTGATGTAAACTCTCTAAAATGAGCTAGTTATAACAAAAGAAAGAAGGATAAATAGTGAGAAAAAAAATAATAGCTGGAAACTGGAAAATGTATCATAATCCTACTGATACTATGTCATTTTTTGAAAAGTTTAAGGATATGGTTGCAGGGAGCAATCACGAGATAGTTATTTGTGTTCCTTATATAGATGTTAGTGCTGCGCTTGAAGCCACTAAAGGAACAAATATTAAAATAGGTGCACAGAATTTGAACCACGAAAAGGCAGGTGCACTTACAGGTGACGTTTCATGTAAGATGCTTGAAGATATAGGCGTTGAGTATTCAATTATTGGTCACTCAGAAAGAAGACAATATCATCACGAAACAGATGATTTCATTAATTTAAAGATAAAAGCCGCATTTGACCATGAGATTATTCCAATTCTTTGTGTTGGCGAGTCTTTGTTAGAAAGAGAAAAGGGAATTGCTAAGTACAAGATTTGCACGCAAATAGTTATGGACCTAGATGGACTTACAACTGAGCAGGCAAAGCAAGTTGTAGTTGCTTATGAACCTGTATGGGCTATCGGAACTGGCAAAACAGCTTCTGCACAAGATGCAGAAGAAGCATGCAAATGGATTAGAGAAGAAATTCGCACTTTATATGGTGATGAAGTTGCAGATGCTGTAGCAATTCTTTATGGTGGAAGTGTTAAACCAGAGAACGCAAAAGCAATCTTCAACATGCCAAACATTGATGGTGGATTAGTTGGTGGTGCATCACTTGATCCAGACAGTTTTTCAAAGATTGTAAATTGGGACAGATGATTTCTTAATGTTGGCATTCTGCCAACATAATAAGATACCTGTTGTACAAAGGAGAATAAACTATGCCTATTCCAACCGTAAATAATAATGAAATATTAGTTCCAGTTGAACCTATGGCAGAGACGATACTAAAAAACATTTCTACTGTTATTTTTGTGATTAGTATAATGCTAATTCTAGTTTATATTGTGAAGTATATACTATACAAAAAGAACGCAAGTCAAAGTTATAGCGATGATTCTGAAAAAGAAGCGCAAAATACTCACAGATTTAAAAAACCTGGTATTGGATTAGTAGTTGTTGCACTTATTCTTTTGGCGGCAGTTTATATTACGCCAATGCTGTTTACAAAGCCTATAATTTATATTTATCCAAAGGAAGAAACAGAGCTTTCTGTTACTCTTGGTTATCCTGAAAAAATCTCATGTTCGTATCCTAATTACTTTGAACATGATGGATGGAATGTTAAAGCATTCCCAAATGGTGACTTGATAGATTTAAATTCAGGAAGAAAACTATATAGTTTGTATTGGGAGGGAAAGTTTAACAAGATAGATAGTAGCACCAATGTAGGTTTCTGTGTTAAAGGTGAAGATTCTGCTAAGTTTTTAGAAGAGAAGCTTGATTTGTTAGGATTAAATTATAAAGAAGCTGAAGAGTTTATAGTATATTGGCTTCCAAAATTAGAAGCAAATAAGTACAACTATATAAGATTTGTAACAACTGATGAGTTTAATGAGTATATGCCATTGAATATAAGTGATAAATATGGAAATGAGGTTGTACCAGATACACTTATTAGAATACTTATGGTCTATAAACCATTAAGTTACCAAATAGACGTTGAAGAGCAGATTATAAATTCTCAACAAAGGCAAGGATTTACGGTAGTTGAGTGGGGAGGAACAAAGATATAATTCGTAGCGCACATCATTGCTGTCCATAGAGACCAATGGTCTCTTCTACACTAAGTATAGTAATAAAAAGGAGGAAACATATTAATGAAAAAATCAGTTGAAGATTTAGAGGTATCAGGAAAAAGAGTATTAGTCAGATGTGATTTCAACGTTCCACAAGATGATGAAGGAAACATTACTGATGACAGAAGAATTAGAGAAGCACTTAAAACAATAAAGTATTTATTAGACAATAAAGCTAAAGTTATCCTATGTTCACATTTGGGAAGGCCAAAGGGTGAAGTAAATCCTAAATATTCTTTAAAACCAGTAGCTCAAAGATTATCAGAGCTTTTAGGTATGGAAGTAAAAATAGCTGAAGATGTGGTTGGACAATCTGCTCATGCACTAGCCGATGCATTGCAAGATGGTGAAGCTATGCTAATCGAAAATGTAAGATATGATGCTAGAGAAGAAAAGAATGACCCAGAGTTTTCAAAAGAACTTGCTTCACTTGCAGAACTATATGTTAATGATGCTTTTGGAACAGCACATAGAGCACATAGTTCAACAGCTGGTGTTGCAGATTACCTGCCTTCTGCAGTTGGTTACTTAATTAAAAAAGAAATAGACGTTATGGGTAAGGCTTTAGAAAACCCAGAAAGACCATTTGTTGCAATTCTAGGTGGCAAAAAGGTATCTGACAAAATTTCAGTTATTGAAAACTTAATAGATAAAGTTGATAGCCTAATAATTGGTGGAGGAATGTCATACACATTCTTTAAGGCACAAGGCAAAGAAATTGGAACATCAATTTGTGAACTTGATAAAGTTGATTTAGCAAAAGAGCTTTTGGCTAAGGCTGAAGCTAAAGGAGTAAGACTTGTTCTTCCAATTGATAACGTTGTAGTGCAAGAATTCTCAAATGATGCTCCTTCACAAGTCGTTTCTTCTGATGCAATTCCAGAAGGCTGGCAAGGCGTTGATGTTGGTCCAAAGACTGTTGAGCTATATAGAGAAGTGTTAAAAGATGCAAAGACTGTTGTTTGGAACGGACCAGTTGGAGTTTTTGAATTTGATAATTTTGCTAAAGGAACTAATGAAGTAGCAAAAATATTATCTGAGCTTGATGGCGCAACAACAATCATCGGCGGTGGCGATAGCGCGGCAGCCATTGAAAAAGGCGGATATGCAGATAAGATGACACATATTTCAACCGGTGGTGGCGCATCACTAGAATTCTTAGAAGGAAAAGTATTGCCTGGTATAGATTGTATACAAGACGTATAGAATTAAAGAAAGGGAGAGAATATGAAAAACAAATTAACAATGCTTGTTATTATTGATGGCTGGGGTATCAATGAAAAGGAAGAAGGAAATGCAGCTAAATTAGCGAACACTCCTAACCTAAGTAATCTGTTTAGTCAATACCCAAACTCAATAATACATACTTCTGGTTTAGACGTTGGACTTCCTGATGGTCAGATGGGTAACTCCGAAGTTGGACATATGAACATTGGCGCTGGAAGGATTGTTTATCAAGAATTAACCAGAATTACTAAATCGATTGAAGATGGAGATTTCTTTGAAAA
>JAEEYG010000052.1 GCA_016291695.1 Clostridia bacterium
GATTTCTATACTTACTTAAATGAATTGACGGGTACATGGACTGGATACGAAGGTGGATGGGAGTTTGACATTCTTTATGCAGTTAATTATCTTGATAAAGATAAGAACGACTATGTAATAGGCACTTATGATGTTAAGTCGCTTTCTGAAGGTGCTAAGATGCTAAATGCAGATGAGAATAACATCTATAATGCTCCTGGAGCAAATAATTATAATTATTTTACTGTAATAATTCACCCAGTGAAATTTTACTATAAGGGAGAAAACCAAGATTTAAGTACTATTTCTAGTGAAGCAGTATACATTTGGCAACTTCCAAAGGAAAAAACAGATCCGCTTAAGGCTGAAGTTTTAGCGGGAAGTAGCGGAATGACTCGTTCTTATGTGAAAGATTCTTCTTCAAATTCCGACAAATTACGAGAAATAAAGGTTAATTTGTTTAAATCTAATTGATTAGTAATTGACTATTAAAGCAGAGGTAAACCATATAGGTTGCCTCTGCATTTTTTAACCCTTTAAAAATTTCTCAAAAGGCTTGAAAATACTAAAGAAGAGTAACATTACAATTTCGTTAAAATCTATTTAAATTAAGATTAAAAGGCTATGCATTTATTGAAGAATTAAGCTTTATTATGCTATCATTTTAATGAATGTAGTGTGACCGCTAGTTGTTCACACAAGAACATTCTAGCGATTTTTAAAGTGTACGTAAGTGCGATAAAAAGGAGAGAATTATTTTATGAGACAGATGAGAAAAAGAATGATAATAGCTGTATTAGTTACTATGATACTTACTCTTGCCATTGCGGGAGCTATTGGCTATTTTATTATATCTAATCAAAACAAGACTATAGATGAATTAAACAGCCTTGCGGCCTCGTCTAAGGCTCTGGCATTCTCTAAGGAAATAAAAGCTAATTCAATAATTACTCCTTCAGATATAACAGAGATTGCAGTTAAAGATACTAGCTATGCTGCAGGAGGATATTACAAGTCAGAAGGATCTAGCGGATTTGTTCATTATATCATCACTAAAGATGATGTTGGAAACAACATAGAAAATAAGATTTCTATGAAAAAAGAAGACTTATATGGAAGAGTAGTTAAGGGCAATGTTTCTAAAAACACACCAATTCTCGATTCTTTATTATATGCAGAAAACGAAGAAACAAGTGCTGACGAAAGAATACAAGAATTTAACTTCATTTACATCCCATCAGACTTGGTTGAAAACGATTATATTGATGTTAGAATTCAATTCCCTACTGGAGAAGACTACTTAGTATTAGTTGGTAAAAAGATTGAAAAATATAGCGGAAACACAACTATATTCATGAAACTTACTGAAGACGAAATTATGACAATGGGTAGTGCAATTATCGAAGCATATATGCAAAAAGGTGTTAGACTTTATGCAAATAAGTATACAGACCCTGCTACACAACTATACAAAGAAGAAATCGTAGACCTAGTTAAGAAATATGATGATGGAATTAACGAAGCAAAAACTTATTTAAAAAATCTTGAGGCAAGAAAAATTGCTGCTTCTTTAGTAAATGGGCAACAAACCTATGGTGCTTCTGGCAATGTTGAAGCCATTTCTACACTTCGTACTGAGGTAATTGATGGTGAACTTGTAGTTACAAAAGATTCTTATGCACAACTTCCAGAAGAACAAAGAATGGAAATTGAGTCTAAGATTAAAGATGCTGATGAAAGTAGCATTACAGATGAAGACATTAGCAGAGCTACTGGAATTAAACTAGATCATGTTATTGCTATCAAAGAAGCAGAAAAGATTAAAGACGAAAAGACTTTAGCTTATTATAAAACATTTAGACTTGAGACAAGAACTCCGCTTATAAGCACATACCCAGTTAAGAGTGAAGTTCTTCAAGTTGTTAAGACTAACCCTAATATCTTAGAAACTATTAAAGCAGAATTTGACAAGAAAGCTACAGTTTCAGAAAGATATGATAAGTATGTTGAGTTAGAGAAACAATTACAAACAGCACCTGAAGTATCTTACGACGGTTCTGCTAAGACTAAAGCAGATATTAGAAAAGAAATGGATCAAATTGTTGAAGATAGAACAGGCAACATTCAAACAAATATCAACAAGGCTTATGATGAGCAAAAAGCAAGACGTATTGCTTACTTAGAGAGTTTGGTTAAAAAATCAAAATAAATGATTTGGAGGTAATTTAATGAAAAGCATTGGATTTGTTAGTCAAATGGATTGTAGTGGCTTTTTGAATTGCATTGCTAGGCTTGTAGCACAATTTGGAAAGAAGGTAATCGTAATTGACGCCACTTCTCAACAACGTACAAGATATACTGTCCCTGGAATGTTTTCCAGAAACACAGAACAGTATGTTAATAAGCATGACAATATTGACATTGCGGTTGGTTTTAACAACATTTTGGAACTTAAAAAATGGCATGTTACTAAAGGCGAAGATTTTAACGATTACGATTATGTATTCATCAATACAGATAGACAAGAAATGTGTGAAGAATTTGACTTGAATAATGCTAATTCATTATTCTTTGCCACAACATATGATCGTTTTGAATTAGACAAAGGTGTTGAACTACTTAAGTATATCTGTGCATCTAAGAGAAATGATGATACAAATGCTAAAGTTAAGATTAATACGATTATAGTTAGTACAGCAATTAATACAGTTAATAGCAGAAGAATTGATGATTTAACTTCTGAAATGCCTATAGAGCAAATAGGAGAAAAAATCGAGCTTTCTTATGATGAAGGTGATTTGTCTGCATTAATTCAAAACCAATACAGTAACAAAATTGAATTCAAAAACCTTAGCCGTCAATCAAAAGAAGGTATTGCAGAAGCGGCTAGCAGGATTTTGGAAGAACCTAAAGAAAAAGTTCTTAAAGCAGTAAAGGGTGTTGAGAAGAACTCATCATTCTTTAAGAGATAAGGAGGAAGAGCAATGCCTATTATATCATTTTGGAATCCTACTGGTGTTGGACAAGTTGGTACTACAGCAACAATGTGTGCAATAGCAAACTCTATTGCGATTAGAAATCCGAGTTACAAGGTATTATTAGCTCATACTAATTTCCAAAGCCATAAAATGGAATCTGCATATTTCGATATGGATAAAATGCGTACCAAAGGAAATATGGACGATATTACAGATATTGGAGTTGATGCTTTAGAGAGATTGCTTCGTTCAAATAAAATCACTCCTGAAAGCATAAAGATTTATTCAAAACCAATTGGTAGTACTCTTGAAGTTCTATATGGTTCTTTTAAGAATGACAGAGATTCATTTAATAGAGTATTGGAAACGATTCCTTTTATGTTAGATTACGCGGAGCAGTGCTATGATATGGTTTTTGTAGACCTTACAAAAGGTACTGATGTCAAAGAAGTAAACGACATTCTAGCAAAATCGGATGTTATAGTTGTAACTTTAAATCAAGATAAGGAAGTTCTTAATAAGATGCAAGATGCATTTAGTACTTTAAAGATTTTACAAGAAAAACCAGTCCTTCCGATTTTCTCTAGATATGATCAATTCTTAATGTACAATGATAGAAACATTTTGAGAAAATATAATTTCAAATTTGAAAAGAGAGATACATATACTATTCCATATAACTCTAAGTTCTTTGACGCAATGAATAGTGGAATGTCTTTGAACTTCTTCGTAGATTATCTAAATGCTGATTTATCTACTACTAGAGAAGGATATTTAATTTCTGAAACTGATAAAGCAAAAGATAGATTACTTAAACTATTAGGAAGCAAAATTTCTGACAAATAATTTTAGGAGGTGCCACTCCAAATGACGATTAACACGATAATCATTATTGTCTTGCTTCTTCTTGCGGGATTGTTTTTAGTTTACATTTTCGTTAAGAAGGACGATAAACTAAATGTTAGTTCTAAAGAGCGAGACAGTAAGATGTACAGTGTAGAAATGATGACAAAATTTATTAAACTTAGGATGGATGAAATAACCAGAACTAATTTAATGGATGTTGGACTTTCTGAAGAAGAGCTAAAAAGAAGAAAGACAAAAAAGTATGAACTTAAAAAGGCTCTTAAAGGCTGTACCTATGGAGATGTAAACGATAAGAAATATGTTAAAGAGTTGATATTTGACCTTTTACATAGAGAATATGGAGTAAACCAAGTCAATATCACCAATGCGATAGATTTTGATAATGTTGCTAATCTTACATCATGTGATAAGTTCGACATTCTACTTTATAAGTATAAAAAAGAATTTGGCTATGAAGGATTAACAAAACTTATTCAAAAGTATTCATTAGATGAATTAAAGACTGTTTATGGAGCGGATCAACCATCTTACGTTATTACCGCTGAAGAAATCTCTGAGATTTTTGACAAGGAATATGATTATCTTTCTTTTGAAGATAGATTAAATATTCTTACTCAAAGAATATACCAAAACTATAAAGGATATAGTGTTGTAGACGAAATCAGAGATATGAATATAGATGGTATTTCTGGTGGTGTTTCTGGTCTTCCAGAAAGCTTCATGTATCAAGTATCATCACTTGGAGATTACGTTAGACAAACTCAAGAAAAATCAATTCCAAGAGCATATGACTCGGTATGGATATTCTTTAAAGGTAAATCAATTGAGATGTCATGCTTAACTTTTGGAAGCTATGAAGAACTAAAGAGAGTATGCCAAAACATTTATAAATATAATAATCCAGGACAGCTTTCAGATACAAATGGTTATAAGATTAATGAAATGAAAGATGGTTCCCGTGTCGTTGTTTTAAGACCTCAAATGTCTGAGTCATGGGCATTCTTCGTAAGAAAGTTCGATACACCAAATGCTGTACTTGAAAACTTAGTAAGACA
>JAEEYG010000053.1 GCA_016291695.1 Clostridia bacterium
TAGAAATTGTAATAGAAAAGCCTAAGAAGCTAGGTGTAGCAACAATAGATAGTATTTTTAACAAAGACACTAGCATTTCAAACGCTAAGGTTTTCGAAGGAACAGTTAGGTCTGGACAAAGGGTTGAATTTGAAGGCACTATAATTATCTTGGGTGATGTTAATGGAGGCTCTGAAGTTGTTGCAGAACAAAACATCATAGTTTTAGGTGACATTAGAGGATATATTCATGCGGGCGCAAAGGGAAATCGTTCTGCTTTTGTTGCAGCTAATTCTATTAATCCAACACAGCTTAGAATTGCGGACTTAAGTTTCAAACCTGAAAATCGTGTAGAAGTTGGCAATGGCTACGAAATCGCCAGAGTTCAAATGGGAGAAATAAGCATAGAGGCATAAAATACTACTTTTTTCTATTTTTTACAATGTTTATTGACAATACATTAATACGATAGTATTATGCTAATTGAATTAATAAGTGGGGACGTATTACACATGATTGGTGTATTACGCCCTTTTTTTAGGCGGTAAATATGCAATTCTTTTCTAAAAGTAAATCTTCAAATGTCTCCAATTCCTTTCAGGATTGGCTTGGTATCTCAAAGATTGAGGATGGCAAGATACTCCTCAAAACTCAAAAATCTATTAGAGTATTAAAAGTTTTACCAATCAATTTTAAACTCAAATCCGAAATGGAGCAAAATGCAATTTTAATACAATACAAGAATTTTCTTTCAAACATTAATTCAAAAATTCAGATTATTATTTCTAGTCGAAAAACAAATCTTACAAATCATATTAAAAAAATCTCAAAAATATCTAAAGAAAATCCCAAAATTATGAATTCTGCTCGTGATTACATAGAACTAATTGAAAGAGTAATATCAGAAAAAGGAACAATTACAAAAGAATTCTTTATAGTTTTACCCGAAGCAGAAAACATTGAAAACGAGATATTAAAAATAAAAGAGTTATTAACTAATTGTGGAAATGATGTTGATATCTGTAGCAAAGAAGACATCAAGTTGTTGATTAGTTGCTACACCAATAAGAGAACTCTAAATCTTATAGGAGGTGTTAGGTGAAAAGTTTTATTAAATCTAGCGGGTTAGCAAACGGAACTATTCTTAATTGTAGTTACAGTGACTCAGACACTATATGTTCTAGTTTTATCAACTTTGAAAACCCTAGATATATAGAGATAGACGGCTCATATTATGCTTCTTTGCTAGTTATTAATTATTCACGAGAAATGGAAAAAGCCTTTTTAGAAAGGCTAGCTAGCTTGGATATTGACACACAAATATCAATTTATTACGAAAAGCTAGATTCATATAGTGTAATTAAAGAGTTAACTTACAATATCGGCAATGCAGGTGCATCAATTAAAACTACGAGTGAAAATCAAAGAGACATAGATGTTGTGGGTGGTAAGTATGGCGATGCAAAGCAAATTCGAAAGGCGCTTCAACTTGGAGAAGAAAATCTATTTTTTCTTAGCATATATATAGGCGTCTATGCGGATAATGTTCAGCAACTTAGTAAGAATTTAAATCGAATAGAAAGCATTGCAGTTTCTTCTGGATTAACAACTATTCGAGCTTCTTATAGGCAGGAAGAAGCTATTAAAGCAGAGCTTCCTTTTCTTCAGACTGAGGCAGATATAGAAAGAATAATCCAAAGAAACGTGTTAACTTCAGGGCTTGTTTCAACGTATCCATTTTTATCCAATGAGATGTTCGACGAAGATGGCGTTATTGTTGGTACTAATTCATTTGATAATTCTGTAATAATGCTTGATAGATTTGATACATCCCAATATAAGAACGCCAATATGTTTATCATAGGCACTTCTGGCTCAGGCAAGTCATACTTTTCAAAACTCATGGTTAGTCGAAACAGGTTTTTGAATATTAGGCAGTTTATTATAGATCCGGACAGAGAGTACGAGAAGCTTGCTCAAAATCTAGCTGGTGAAGTAATCAAATTTGGCACAAAGGGAGCAGTAAATGTTTTTGATATAAGAGAAGCAATTCTAGATGAAGGAGAGTCATATCTTAGAAACAAACTGCAAAAGCTAAAAACTTTTTTCTCAATGGTGTTTGAGGGTATTTCTAAAGAGGATTTAGCTATCTTAGAAGAACAAATCATTTTGTGCTATAACGAAAAATCAATTACTGAAGATAATGAGTCACTTTTTGAATTAGATTCTAGGAGCAAAGTTCTTGCTCAAAAGAGGTTTAAGAGTGCTGATCAAATGCCTAAAATAGAGGACTTATATAAGCGCATTCAAAAGCACGCCAAACTAAAAAAGTATGCTAAGGTATTAAAGTCTTTCGTTACCGGAAGTTTAAACTATTTTAATAAATATACAGATATAAAAGTCGACAATAAGCTAATAGTTGTTGACGTTCACGATATTGAAGAATCAATAATGCCAATAGCGATGTTTGTTATAACCGATATGTTTTGGGATGAGATTAAAAAGAATCGAAACGAAAAGAAAATTCTATATTT
Organism: Clostridia bacterium; assembly: GCA_016291695.1. Classification (GTDB taxonomy): domain Bacteria; phylum Bacillota; class Clostridia; order TANB77; family UBA1234; genus RGIG6105. The sequence goes on from JAEEYG010000053.1 coordinate 2,514, forward strand.
GGATGAGATTTGGAAACTAATAAATAAAAATGAAGGTACGGCTGACTTTGTTTTTAAGCTCTTCAAAACTATTAGAAAGTATGGTGGTGGGGCAACAGCCATCACTCAAGACATATCAGACTTCTTCATGCTTGAAGATGGTAAATATGGAAAGTCTATTCTTAACAATTCTAGCATCAAATGCATGTTTCAACTAGAGGAGACCGACATAAATCTATTAAAAGATGTGATTCAGCTTTCAGATGAGGAAAAATATAGATTAATCAATTTGAAACGAGGGTCCACAATAATACATGCCGGAAGGAACAGCCTTATGGCAGATGTTATTTCATCTGATAATGAACACCAATATATTAATACAGATATCACATAAAGGGGGATAATATGAAAAGGATAATTACAGCTTTGGGAAATACATTTCTTAATGATGAATTAAAAAGGTATAGCAAGTATGACGTTTTGGAAGAAGACTTTGTATTTCAAGAAGCGCTACTAGATTATGCAAAAGATACAGATGTAGATGTGATAGTAGTAAGTGGATTACTACAAGGCGACAAGCCGATGATAGATTTTGTGACAGATTTAAAGGCAATGTTGTGCGATACAAGAATAATTCTAATCGTAGATAACATTTCTAGTGAGGATAAGAATATCCTAATATCTAAAGGGATATTTGATATTCTTTATGATGAAAAAATAGAAATATCAGACGTAATTGAAGCGATAGATAGAGAAACACCAATAAATCTAAGGGCTCAAATAGAAAGTGAGATTGCAGAGCGCGAGAAAAATAGAGGTGCTCTGGAAAATATAACTGATATTACAACTATTGTGTCTAAAGTTCAAAAGCAAGAAATAATTGGTGTGTTTGGAACAAATGGTGCTGGAAAAAGCAGTATTATAGCTAATCTTGTTAAGGCATTTTCTAGAGTTACGAAGGCAAAGATTCTGCTAATAGATTTTGACACTTTGTGTGGAAACCTTCATGAAGTTTTAGGCGTTGATCCTGTTCCGTTAGGAGTCGAATTAATAATTGATGAGGACAAGAGAAATGGCATAAACTTTGCGTCTGATTTATTTGCTAAGAACAAGTTCGACATGAATGTGTTAGAAGAAATTGTAATTAAACAAGATGGATTTGAATTTTTATCTGGTAATACTTCACTTCATATTTGTCAAAATGTTTTAAATGAAAAGTTTTATTCAAGTCTAATAAAATGCGCAAAAGAAAAGTATGATTTTATATTTTTAGATTTAAGCTCTAACGTATTTTTGGATTCAACTAAATGGGCACTAAGAGAATGTACAAAAGTATTGTTTGTTACGGAAAACACGTCTGTTTGTCTTAAAAAGTCAATCCAACTA
>JAEEYG010000054.1 GCA_016291695.1 Clostridia bacterium
AACAGAGCCCGCAAGAATAATCTTTGATAAAAAATAAATTTAAAATTATATGGATTTCCAAGAGACAAATAGTAATCAACTAATTTATCAGGATAAACTCTTCAATAAGCAATTAATTCTCTATAATCGTCTAAATGATTATGAACTTCTTCTTTAATAGCATCACTATCTAATTCTTTCTTTCTATTGGATGCTTTTACAATATCTTTTAAAGCCATTAAATTTCACCTGCCAAGAATCTCTCAAGCATTTCAGCTTCAGCTTCAACTTCATTTTCAAGAAATCCTTGTCACTCTTCAGCTTCCGCATCGGATAATTCTTCATCCGCAGCCTCTTCTGCGGAAGTGATAAGTCCTGCATTTAAGTCGGTGGAATCTTCTTCTGACTTTTCTAGCTTTTCAATATAAGATTCAATAAGATCGCCAAGACCAAGTTCGTTACTAACTAATGAATATGTATATGCTTTAAGGTCCCGCAATGTAAAATCTATTTTATCTTGCGGGTATTGGTCGGGGTCATACTGAGGAAGAGCTGGGATAATCCCACCTTCTTGTTCGCAAAGTGCTACCAATTCTCCAATAGAAGAAAGAACTTGCTGTCTATCATCTTTATTTTGAGCTTCAGTAAATTTACCTGATTTACGAAGTTGATCAAAAACTGTAGCTAAATTTTTATACCCAGTAACATCACCTGCGTCTAATGCTTCATCCATTTTAAGCGAAGTCTTACACATTTTCTTTAAGACTTCTTCTCGGTCTACGTTTAAATCATATTCTTGAGAATATTTATTGTACATAGTTTCCATTTTAATTCATTGCTCTGGAGTATACATTGTGCCCCATTTAAGCATTAAATAATCAATATCACTATCGTCTAATTGGTCTGTCCAATAGGAAGAATCAAATTGATATTGCGGGGCCTGCTCTTGCGGTTCAGAAGGCTGATCCTCTGTCGGTTTTGCATCTTCTAGGCCAATTAAGAAGCCATTCTCATCTATATTACTTGGTGTTTTGGTATTGGTTCTAGTAAGTGTATTATATTGAGTTTCAGTAATTACACCTGAGTTTAATTGATCTAATAATCTTTGTTCATATTCTTCATCTGTTGGAACATCTATAGCTTTACGTTCTGCGGGGAGCTGATTAACATCATCTGAATCTTCATAGTGTAGGTCTTTATATTGAGTCATGTTCATTGTCCGCAAATAAGTACCAATAACAGACTTGGGGCCAAATTTACCTGGGTCTTTTTTATATTTATCATTGGTCATTTGCATCCATTTTTTCTCAATATAAGGAACATCAAAAGCTTCAAGTATCCATTTGAATGTTTCAGGTTTTCTGTTATCTATGTATTGACATAAACAATCTTTACATAATTCGTAACGGCCACCTGTTTTCATTTTGAAAAATTCAGTTTCTTTTAAGGTACGCCCGCATTTAGTACATGTTTGATAAGATAGGCTCATATTTTATCGCCTCCTTAGTTTCTACTACGCGATGCGTTTTTGCATTCTTTACATTGGCTATATCAACCATCTTTACTACTATTCTTTGCATAGAATAAAGGATGACCTAGTTTGATCTCTCCGCATTTAGAACATTTTTTCCAATATCCACGCTCAACATTTGTGTAGTATCACTCAACGTAATTTTTCTGAGCTTGCTCTACAATTAATTTAGGAATGCGTTTACGTCAAACAGAAGAATAATATTGTTCACTATGATATTCGCCATATTTTTGTAATACTTCTTCTTGAATTTGTTCATTAGTTAGTCCATCTATTTTTCAAATTACTAAATCGTAGAGAAGAGGATACTTTTCCGCAAGAGCTTCTTCTGTTACATTCTCGAGATCAATAAGGTGTCACCGCATATCTCCGTGGAGATCTTCTCATGATTCTTGTTTAAGAATTTGATAATAGCATAGAAGGAATGATACATGATCAGGATTAAGAAGAGATAACGGCATATCTGAATGTGGCATTTTATTTTCATCTAAATAAATATTTTCAGGAATTGGGATTGAAGCTAAAGTTTTTACTTGATTTGTAGATTTAATATGTCCTACTGAAAGAGCTGAGCCTTTAATTAAGTAAGCTTGTTTTCAAGTTTCAATTAAAGATGTTTGAAGTTCTTTGCGGCGTTTGCCTGTTGCGGTTGCAATTTGCTTATTTAAAGAATCAATCACTTCCATACATTCTTTTATTCCGGGGATATTTTCAATATCTTCTTCATCTATTGGATCTTTAGGATCTAGTAATTGATTTTTGTCTTGTCTAATGATATTATAGATACCATCCTCACCATTTTCTAACTTATCAACTAATCCTTCGTATGATACTTGGCGTTTATCTATTGTAAATTCTCTATTGGGCGTTAAAATTGGATGTTCTGCTTGTCTTTCTTTTTTTGTTTGATTACGATCGCGTACAAATAAAATATAATCAGCTAGAATAGTTAAAGTACTGTTACTGTAGGGAGGAGGTGTCTTTTTAAGTAGAGTTTCTACATAAGCCACTCGTTCTTCGGGAGTGGTTAAGGAATAGTCTAAATCCACTAATAACCTCCTTTTCTTAAATTTTTTATCTCTTAGTATAAGTATATCATATTGACACAGGTTTTGTCAAGAAATTTTTCATAGAAATATAAAAAATTTTTACTAAGTATTATAATAAAAAGACCCAGAGATTATATATTATTTAGAATTATGGGAATTGAAAATTGCTCTAGTGAATTTTCTGGACGTGGCAAAACGATTTGTGGAGATCGTGTGGAAAATTATCCTAAAGACTACCCGCGGGTTGACTAGTACACGTTTATGTGTATCAGCGGGCGTCACGTGCGTGTGCCGCGTCTATGACTGCCGCGTTTGTTCTGTCAGTCGATGCATCCGCAAAAATGCGGCCTTTTGTGTGATTGTGAAGTGTTTGTGATAGCGGTATCAGTTTGCCATTCTCGCACTCACAGGGCTTATGTTCGTGTATCATCTAAGACGTCAGAAGGACACACAGAAGGGACAGACCAATGACCATCAAGGACCTCATGAACAAGCTCGCCACCATCGCCACCACCTACGGCGACGACGCTGAGATTGACACGGTGACTCTACTGGATGGTGACTGGTTGGCCGTGAGCGGCTGGGCTGTAGACCGTGACGGTGAAGACGTGGAGATTGATGAGCGTTTTCAGTAACCAGTAAAAACAACAGGAAGAAATTAAAAAGGCTCTACTAACAAGGTGGGGCCTTTAAACGTTTGGATGTATCTATGTAGATAGAACAGTCGTTCTGTCTATCTAGGCTAGCTATGCACCTACTGTGCTAGTTGTATGTATGTGTTAGCACGACACACACACATGCACAACACACACATGCACATGCACAACACGCACATGTGTATCTATGTGCATGTAGCACAGTCTTTCAGGTATGTGTGTATTATGTGTGGCTCTTGCACACATGTGCGGTGTGTGGTATAATAGAAGTGCTGTACATTTGGGCCATGGTTGGCCGAAAATTTTACCACACCGCGATGCAAAAAACAAGACTCTTCACAAACTATCCACAACTATTTTAATTGTGGAGAGAATGTGGAGATATGTGTATCTCGCCCATGTAGGTTGGTTCATTTGGTATTATTAAGTTGTCAAGAGGGAACGACCTAAAGGAGCCACGATGAACGACCTCACCACACAGCTTCACCTCGCTAAGGGCTATCACGCGCTTGCTTACACCAACGATTATATTCTGTGCTTCGTGGTTGACTACCATTTCTACGCTGTAAAGATGGACAATATGGACGTCGCTACCCTTGTCGCTATAAGCAGCGTTTCTCGTACCGCTAGTAAAAAGGGTGGAGTTGCAAGTTTGCGTTTCCGTCCCACCAACGCGATAAAGCGTAGCATCATTGAAATGGGCAACGTAGTTTATAAGACCTCTAAGGCCAACTTTGAAGCTCTTTGCAAGGATAGCAAGTATAACAAGGGTGAGGTTGCAGAACAGCTGGTTACGTGGAACGTTTTTGGAGCGGCTTGGAACAAGGATAGCGTTCCCTTCACAGACGGCGCAGATATAAGCCACTATCAGATTAAATTCCAAGGTGCAACATTCTGCACTGAGCGTCAGCTCTAATCCTCTTATAGAGGGTTTGCGGAGAACGGCACAAACCCTCTTCTATCTGCTATACTAAATATAACGAAATCCAAGAGAAAGAAGAAAGAAATGGCACAGTTTAGCTATGTGGACGATGGAAAGCTCGCTATCACTGTGAAAGACCTTCGAGAGCTGCTCTCAAACTATAATGATAACGCAGTTGTTAAAGTTGAAGGTGGAAGCAACAGCGGCTGGGAATTCGTTGCCGTCATGATAGATAACCACGAGATTGCCTTTGCTGGTTAACTACACCAACGCCCTTCGGGGCGTTTCCCTTTGGTATTAAGTTAATCGATTAACCTGCGAGATCTGCTAAAAGTTTCCTTTGGTTAACTCTTTGTGCCGGCCGCAAATGTGGAGAAATTGTGAAGGCAAGAAAGTTGTTGACAGGACAAAGAGAAGGGCGTATTATTAAGACAGTGAGAGGGGCAAGGGGTTCCCTCTAAGACAGAAGCCAAAGGGCTTCAGAAAGAAGGTCAAAATGGCCGAGAAGAAGAACGTCACTCGCAAGCAGGCTCTCCAGTTCGCTATCAACATCATCCGTCACGCTGTGGAGTGCGGCATCACTGAGCCCGACGGTGTTGCTGAGACGGAAGTTCTGGAGTCCATGCTCGACCAGCTGAACAAGCCGCGTAAGGCCACTGTTAGCAAGGCTCGTCTGATGAATGAGAATCTCGCTCGTGCTCTCGCTGAGAAGGCTGACGGTGAGATTACCACCAAGGACGCCGTTGCCTTTGGCATCCCTGAGATTGGTACCACTCAGAAGGCTGCGGCAGTGCTCCGTGTCGCTACTGAGCTGGGTCTCTTTGAGAAGGTGGCTGAGGGTAAGAGGGTCGCTTACAGGAAGGTGATTGCCGAGTAGGCTAAAGACCTGAGCAAGTCGGTAAAAGGCTCAAAATGAAATTCAAATTTGTTTCCTCACCCGTGTGCTGCCTAGCGCCGCACGGGTGAGATGTTTTTATTGAAAATGGAAAAAGTTAACCAAGGCTAACTTCGCTGATCTGATCGTGATCCCAAAACTAGAACACTAGTTCGGGAATGAGATCTAGAAAAGTTAACCAAAGCTAACTTTCGTGGCCGGCTTCAAATGTGGAGAAAAAATGAAATTCAAAATCATTCTTGTTTCCTTTATTAGCGTGTGATATAATAGAAATGAGATCCTATTTGGCCGAAAAATTTTAGCACAGGCGGCTAAAAAAATCAAGCGAGAAATGAGAAATTCACAACTTAATCACAAATGAAAATAATGACTGTTTCCTAAAACTAATTATGAAGAAATTGTGAAAATGAAAATGAAATTGACTGAATGAATTATTTTTAGTATAATTAAATTATAAAATGAAAGCAGAAAAGGAGGAATGAGAGTTGTATTTTACAATTATTTTAATCATTGTATGGACAATGCCTGTTCTTCCTATTATTATCATTAGTGCGGAGAGGTAAAAATGCTTAAAATGTTTTTGATTTTGACTATGAGCATCGGTGGAGCTTATGGGTTTGGTTACATTGAAGGTCAAATAAGTGCTAGAGAACAGATTTTTGGAAAAAATGTGAAGAGGGTTGACAAAAGGCGCCGTAGGTATTAAACTGTAATTGTCAAACCAAAAGAGAAAGGAAAGACAATGGCCACCTACACCAACACCAACGACCTCTATAACTACGATGGTTCTGTTCTCGCCCCTTCTGGTACCTCTTTCACAGTTGAGCGTTGCTACACCTCTTGCGGGTATCGTTGGGTTGACATGGTTGACACTAACGGTCACCGCTTCAACGTTCGTGAGGATGCCCTCGCAAGCTTCTTTGCGAACTAGAGCCGCAAGGCTCTTTTTTTTAAAGTCTAAGTTAAACGGTTAACTTTGGCCGGCCTTAATTGTGTAGATTTCATGTAGACCTTGATTTCTTTCCTAAAATAGTTTATTATCAAGATAGTTAAAGACATGCAAGGAAGGAACTGCAATGACTTTTGAAATTCGTCACTATCTGTCTGATACTCGCATTGGCCGCATGGAATTCACTTCTCTTGAAGAGCTGTATCAACAATTTGCTGACTATGAAATTACTATTAACTTTTTTGAATTCACGATTTGGGTAAAGGACGAATTCGTCTACGAGGTAAAAGAAACGGGTGAAAAGGTACGTCGAGATAAGATGCACATTGTGTAGATTTTATGTAAACCTTGACTATTTCATTAATCTAATCTATTATTAAAATAGTAAAAGGCCAAAAGAGAGGATTTGAAATGCTTATCTCTGAGCTTATCGCAAAACTTGAAGAGTTCAAAGCAGAAAATGGAGATATTGAAACAGTCATTTTTCACGACTATGATAGATATTACCCATTCGAGTGCTTTGTCGGAATCAATGAAGATGCAGATGAAGATGATAAGAAGGTGGTAGTGTTCTACTAATAAATCAAGAGGTTAAGGGGTTCCTCACAAAAACTCCACACCTTCAGCCGGCGTCAAATGTGAAGATTATGTGAAGAACTTGACTTTCCTATTGGGTAACTGTATTATCTAATTATCGAATCCAAGAGAAAGAAGGAATAAATGAAATTTGATGTGTATGCGGGCAATGGCAACTTTGTTGACACAATTGAAGTTGACTCTGAAGAAGAGTTGGCGGATGCTGCAGAAGAGCTGTGCAGGGAGTGGGTAAGTGAGAATATGTATTGGGAAAAGGTAGAGGAAGAGGACTAATTATGCTTATCTCAGAATTTATCGCAGAGCTTGAAAAACTTAAGGCTGAGCACGGTGATGTTCAAGTTCTTATGCTTGATGAGTACGGCAACGAAGATGATTTTGACTGCTTCCCTAGTAGTATGTACAATCCTTTTGATGGTAAGTACGACGATGTTGTACTACTAGAAATGTAAAGTCAAGTAGTTTGGGAGCATCTACATAAAAACTCCACACCCTCGGCCGGCCGCATTTGTGAAGATTATGTGAAGAACTTGATTTTTCTTTTGGATGATTGTATTATTTTATTATCAACTCCAAGGGAAAGGAAACAAAAATGCCCGCTATTTACTTTGACATGGATGGTACGATTGCAAATCTTTATGGAGTTGCAAATTGGCTTAACGCTTTGCGCATGGAATCTGTTATGCCTTATGTCGCGGCCGAGCCTTTGGTAAATCCTAGTGACTTTGTAGCAATTGTTGAACAGTTGAAGGATAAAGGTTACACTGTTGGCATCATTTCATGGTCTTCTATGAATGGGTCTAAAGAGTACAACAAGCGTGTGCGGGCTGCTAAACTTGCGTGGGTGAAAAATTATTTTGGTAACATCTTTGATGAATTCCATGTGGTAAAGTATGGCACACCTAAGCACACAGTAGCAAAGATTAAAGATTCTATTCTTGTAGATGATGATTCAAATGTTCGCAAGATGTGGAGAAATGGTGAAGTCATTGACGCAACCAACACATGTGGTATGATGGAATCACTAGAAAAGCTTGCGGCTTAGAAAAGAGGTAAATCATGGTTATGTATGTTGTTAAAGAACTGGTATGCGGCACTTCTGATTGTGCAGATGTGCGGGGTATTTATTCTAACCTTGCACTTGCAGGGCGTGCCGTACTGCAATTCATTCAAGAGTATTCTAATGATAGTGATATTATTACTTTTGATTATCATGCAGAGCCGTGGGGTTACTATTTTGAAGTCCTCTCTAGTAGTGACAAATGGCTATGCGGTGAATTTGAAATCGTCAGCATGGTAGTGAACGAGTAATGTCAAGGGTTTGGAGGTCCCTTCACAAAATCTCCACAACTCGTGCCGGCCGCATTTGTGAAGATTCTGTGAAGAAAAATTTTCTCTTGAAAAACTAAAAATATTTGGTATAATATTATTAGTCCAAGAGAGAAAGGAAAAACAATGACTATTTGGTGTGTTAATACTGTAGACTGCGAGCATTTCCATGGTGTGTATGGTGTGTACTCCAATCTCGCAGTTGCGGGAAATGCTGCAATGCAATGCTTTAGGAACACACAACAGTTTGAAAAAGACTGTTATGATAATGATAATGTTCTTACTTGCCGTTGCATCCCTGAATCTTGGGGCTATTCTATCATTATGTTTCAGCATGATATTGAAACTGAAAAAGTAACACTCTTTGGAGTAATTGAAATCGGTAAGATGGAACTTGATGAGTAAAGTCAAGGCCAGTGGAGAGCCTACACACAATCTCCACAACCTTGGCCGGCCAATTTTTAAGGTTTGTGAAGGAATTGTGAATTGAAATTTCTACTTGACTCCCTTTAGCAAGAGCGTATAATAATAGTTGTCAGAGGGGAACGGAGGAAAGGAGATTTCACCCATGAATGTAGGCAACGGTGCGGGAGGTATCCCCTATATATAAAATGCGCTAACCAGTGGGGCGCGTTACAAGATGCCACTGGCTCCCACGTGGGCAACCTAGGCCCTGCCCACGTGGGGGTGTGAATAATAGTAGCCCGCAGGTGGTAGGTGCCTGCGGGTTTTTTATTTTAGGTTAAGTTAACCCTAGTTAACTTTTTAGGCCGGCCTCAAATGTGGAGAAACTGTGAATTAAAAAATCTCATGACAAAATTCTTTTTATTTGGTATAATAATATCAGTCCAAGAGAGAAAGGAACTAAAATGATTATCATTCAGCTCACCGCTCCACAGCATTATCCCGAGGATTATTACTCTCATGTGAAAGACTTTGGTTTTTTCGCTACTCGTGAAGCCGCGGAAAAGCGTGCGGAAGAATACATAGCTGAAGTAGAAGCCGCAAAACAGAAAGCTGAAAGAGGTGAGAGTTTTCTAGGGTCGAATTTTTGGAAATTCTTTTATTGTGTTAGCGATGATGGTCAAGTGCCTATCAATTACAAAGAGATTTTTGTTGCTGAGTAGTTAGGAGAAAATCATGCCGCACAAGCTTACTCGCGCTGAGGTTGAAAAGATTTATCCAAGGTCGATGTTTCCTAATGAGTGTGCGTGGCAAGCTACTGTAGAAAATCGTATTGGATGCTCCACTTGTAGAGGATGTGAGCATTTTATTGAATTAGATTTTTATGTTTACGAATGCTGCTTGACTTTTCATGGGGTTTGTCGTAAACTGGAGCAAGCGGTTTTTTGTAAGGACATTGCACCCTGTTCTGTTCCTAGGAGATAACATGAATTTGTACTGGGTTGTTATTTACCCCTTGCACATGAAATTCCCTTTTACTGATTGGGAAACAGCTAACCGATTCTATGAACTTGCTAACACTTATCACCCCTATGAGGTAGAGATGTTCCACCCAGGCGAGTAAAAGTCAAGAGAGTTTGGAGGTCTCCACAAAATCTCCACAATTGCCGCCGGCCCAAAATGTGTAGATTCTGTGAAGATGTTGACTTTTCTATTGGACTATCTTATTATTAAGACAGTAAAAATCTCGTAAGAAAGGAACGACGATGTACTCTAAGAATGTTTTCAATGACTCTGTTTTGGACAACGGCTTCAAGAAGATTTCGTATGACCGTTATCTTGCGGGGAACTTTGGTTTTCCTATCAAGCGTGCATGGAAAACTTATCTTGCTGATTACTATTGGATTAAGAGGGACAAGAAAAATAGTCTCTATAATTATGAAATCCGCATGAGGGTAAAGTTGCTTCCTTATGTCCTGTTGATGGTATTTTGTAATATCTGTGCCTTGCCTTTCTACCTGTGGGACGGCGGACTTAAAGACTATTTTAAAAACTTTATCCAAATCCGCGAGTGGGAAGAAAGAAGCATTAATCTTGATTGGGAACCCGAAGCCGAACAGATATTTGCAGACCTGTAAGCAATTCTAGCCCGCTTTTAGCGGGCTTTCCCCTTTTCGTAAAGTTAACTTTAGTTAACTTTGGCCGGCCTCAAATGTGGAGATTTTATGAAAATGCTTGAAATAAAATATTCCATGCTGTATTATTGAATTATTAAACGACTAATGAAGGGCAAGAAATGACTGGTTATGAAAGAGCTTTGAAAGCTTTAAAAAATAATGATAATGATAATAAGCATAATCGCGTTCTTGCAATTCTTTTTCTGCATTTTAAAAAAAATTTTAGTGCAGAAGAAATTAAGTTTCATGGCTGTAGCCTTACAATTGGGGGTATTAAAGGCTTTTTTAAACGTTTTTATCATTGGCTCAACGAAGCCATTGAAAGATTTACTGATAAAGTTATTAGTAGTTTTGAAGCTACCATTTTACATCATGACGATTTCTTGAAAAGAAATAGTTCTTATTTTGAAGGATATTGTGCCTATGTAGTAGAATGCTTTTATGATAATCACAAACGTTTTTTAAAAATTGGTATGACTAAAGATTTTAATCGTCGAATGCGACAGCATCTTAAAAACCCAAACTATTGTATTAATGGTATTTGTGTATGTTATGTTTTGCCTTGCGATTCTGAAATGGATGCACTAATTAAAGAAAGCAGGTTTAGAGAATTCTATGAAAAATTCTTTAAACTCACCCCAAAAGACAGATTCTACAATGGGTTTTTTATGCAAACTGATATTGATGCATTAACATCCTACTAAAGTCAAGAGTTAAGGAGATCTTCACAAAATCTCCACAACTCAGACCGGCCGTTTATGTGAAGATTTTATGAAGATAAATTTCTCATGACAAAACTAAAATATTTTGGTATAATAATATCAATCCAAAAGAAAAGAGTTAAGGAGTGTATCATGATTATTTGGAAGGTCACTTGCCATTGGTATGAACAGAATGATTATTCTAGTTATGACCGTGACCCCACTGAGATTGGAATTTTTACTAGCAAACCTCTCGCCGCTCTTGCTGCACTTGATTTCATCAAGAGTATGAATCGTAAGTGCGGGCGTCGTTATGTTAGGGTCGTATCTGCACTTTGGAATGATTGTATTGAAATTTTAGAGCATGATTTGCATAATAATAGTGCCTATGAGTTTGCTGATATTTACTTTACAAAAGTAACTCTTAACAGCGGTCTCACCTATTAAAGTCAAGGAGTTAAGGAGTTCTTCACAAAAACTCCACATTCTGTGCCGGCCGCCCGTATGGAGATTTTGTGAAGCTATTGCATTTTAGGTGCCGCATCTGATATAATAGAAATGACGTAAATTTTTTCTCTCCACAATTTCTGCACATTTTAAAATTCTTATTGACTCCAATAGTAAAGAAGCGTAATATAACAGTTGTCAAAAGGAACCCACAGAAGGGACAAAAAGAAATGACCAAGAAGATTTTCGCCGTGCTTGACATTGAGACTGTTACCGATGCTCGTCTCGCGTTTGATATCGCGTGGATTCTGTATGACTCTAAGGGCAATGAGCTAGAGCGTCGTAATTATCTTGTGAGTGAGATTATGGAAACCCCATTTGCGGATATTCTCATTCAGCGCGACGGTTTTATGAAAGATAAGGCTCGTTTCTACATGGAGCACTCTATCTCTGCTAAGTTTCTTGATGAGATTTCCTCTGAGCTTAACAATGCCGCATGTGTTTATCATGCCCAGCTTGTTGTGTGTGCGTATAATGCAAAGTTTGATTACAGTGTCTTAAATGACAACATGCAAGCTTACTATGGTTGCGACTTTTTTGGTGATGGTGTTGAGGTCGTAGATATTATGACTATGGCCCTTGCTACTATTTGCAATACTAATAAGTATGTGCGTTGGTGCCAACTTAATAACATGGTCACCGCAAAAGGCAATATTAAGACTAACGCGGAAACTGTTTATGCGTATCTTACCCGTGATAGTGATTTTGTAGAAGCACATCACGCATTGCAAGACTGCGAGATTGAAGCAGAAATTCTGTTTAAGGCTCGCAAGTATCGCAAGAAGCATCACAAGCAATTTGCAATGCCTGTTTTCCACTGTGCAGAGTGGAAGCAAGTGCAAGCAAGGCGGTAACACAAAAGCCCCGCGTGAGCGGGGCGAACCCTTATTTAAAAAGTTAGCTAAGGTTAACTTTTTCGGCCGGCCTCAAATGTGTAGATTATGTGAAGCGTCCGATTATGTGATATAATTCTTTTAGTCCAAAGAAAGGAGCACAAAATGGCCTATCCACTTTCAGAGCTTTTCCGTTGTTCGATGCAGTCCGCTCATGGGTATGCACAGCTTTCCAAAGAACCGACTTTCCCACAAGACCTGCGAGACTATTTTTATTCCATGATGTTTGACATGTGCGATGAAGCACGACAAGCTCTCCACCGTGCGGCACAAGCAGTACAAAACTAATAAAAATAAGTAAAGAGAGGAACAACAATGGATGCCTTTGATTCTTTCTTCAGAATCGTTTTCCCGCTGGTATGTCTAGGCTCTATAATTTTTGCAATCATTGGATGCATCCACGATTTGAACTTCTTTGAGTTTGTAACTGAAGAGCCTGTTTGCGGATGGTTACAGTATTATTTCTTTTGCCAATGGAAAGTTTGTAGCCCTTCTTCCACTGAGCTAACATATTGTTATCCCGATAAACTACGAAAATTAGTAAAAGATAGAGGTGAAAAGCCTTTAACTCTCCGTCGTATTAAGTTTTTTGACTACATTCATAAAAAGTATATTAAAAAGCCGTGGCAATTTCTTTTCGGTTATCGCGTAAATTGGAAAAAAGAAAACTCAGATTTTTAAAACAAAAGGCCAATTTATTGGCCTTCCCCCTTTATCTAAAAGTTAGCTAAGGTTAACTTTTTCGGCCGGCCTTGATTATGTAGATTGTGTGAACCTATTGATTTCTTAGAACAAAACCATTACACTATCAAGGGAGGGAGGGAGGGATAGCCCTATGGAGTTAGCCAAGGCTAACTTTTTTAAGATCTATAATCGAACTGGTGTTCTAAAAATCCTTTGTGATCGAAATGTGGAGGAACTGTGGAGGGAAAACTAATTTGGGATTGACTATTGCAAAGGGGAGAGCATGAGAGTATATTAATAGTCGTCAGAGGGGAACAGGCAATAAGGCCAACCCCACGAGGTACTAGGAGGTACCAAATGAGCAAGAACACCATCACCCGCGCACAGGCCATCGAGAACAGCATCCGTGCTTGCCAGTCCATGAACGAGGGTGCAGAGTTCCGCACCTACTGGGATGACACCATCGACGTGCTTGTCAAGATGCACGAGCAGCTGGTCAAGCCCCGTAAGGCGGTTGTCTCTAAGGCTCGCGTGCTCAACGAGAGCCTTGCGGTCAAGATTGCCAAGAAGCTGCCCGCTGAGGGTCTGACCTCTAAGGGCATCGTCGGGCTGGGTGTCCCCGAGGTCACTACCACGCAGAAGGCCGTCGCGGTCATGCGTGTGGCCGAAGAGATTGGGTTGGTCGAGCGTGTCAAGGACAAGAAGACCATCACTTTTAAGCCCATCGCCGACGCCACTCCCGAGACGTTCTTCCCCATGGGTGAGCCTATGGGAGAATAGGCACAAGGGGAACGGGCAACCCCAAAACCCGACCAGCCCCGCCCATTTGGCGGGGCTTCTTTTAAAGCAAAAGTTAACTAAGGCTAACTTTTTTCGAGATCTTGTTTTTAAAGTTAACTAAGGCTAACTTTTTTGGCCGGCCACGATTATGGAGAAACTGTGAATTTGAAAATGATCATTGCTATCTGATTCCTCTTTATGATATAATAGAAGTGATGGCCATTCATGGCCGAAAATTTTAGCACACCCACAAGCAAAAGTCAAGAGAAATGAAGCCTCTCCACACAATCAACATAAAAGAACCCAGGTCGATCAAATGTGGAGGAAATATGAAGAGGAAAAAGTCGTTGACAGGTCGGGCAAACAGGCGTATATTATTAATCAGCAAGGGGGACGAAAGAAACCCAAGCGGACTTGAAAACCGAATATCTCAAAAGACCTAAAAGGTCTAAATCATGCCTATTAGCTAGACAACAGGGTCTAGCTAAGCAATAGCCCCAAGGTGGGGCAGATTGGAGTGGCCCTATGGCTACCAAGAACAATGGCATTACCCGCGCCGACGCCATCGCTTTCGCCTACGATGTGATTTTTAACATCACTGAGGGTGACGGGTTCGCGTCTGATGAGGATAACGGCAAGGCTGCTGAAGCTCTGCCCATTCTCAAGAAGATGCACGAACAGCTCACGGCACCCCGTAAGGCTACGGTGTCCAAGGCTCGCAAGGTTAACGAGAACCTTGCAACCAAGGTTCACGCTGCTATCGTGGAGCACGGTGATGGTATGTCCACTAAGGATATTGTCGCGCTGGGCATCCCCGAGATTACCACTACGCAAAAGGCGGCTGCCGTCGCTCGCGTGGCGTGTGAGCTGGGTCTGCTGCACAAGTGCGTTGATGGTAAGTCCATCACTTACGCCATCGCGTAATGCCAAGTCCCGAGCATGACTCTAAAAGGCTCACCCGTGGTTGGGATTAGGTCGCGCCCTTGCCAGCTAAATAACCCGCAGAAGCCTAAACATGCGGCAATGCTACACTAGATAGCGGATAAGACGGGGACCACGTAAAAAGCAAAGACCGAGGGGGAACCGTAGGCGCACGGTTCCCCACTTTCTTTACCTCAAAAGTTAACTAAGGCTAACTTTTTCTGAGATCTTTATAGTTAACCGTTTAACCTAAAAGTTAACTAAGGGAAACTTTTTTGGCCGGCCGCAATTATGTAGATTGTATGAATTTGTTGACATTTTTTAAGATACTTAGTATTATTTAATTGTCAAGTAAAGCCCTTAGTGTTAGGAGCTACCATGAATCTCTATTGGGTCACCGTTCATCACCCGCTCTACACCCGCTATGCGTTCCGTAGTCGGTATGCCGCGGATGAGTTTTTCTATTTCTGCGTTCGGCATTTTGCCGATGAGGTCTCTTATTGCTACGGCAACGCGGAAGGCTTCTTCTACTAAAATCAAGGTCTGTGGATGATTTCCACAAAATCTCCACAGACCGCGCCGGCCGCGCTTATGTATTTTTTATGGAGACGTCAAATTTTTCTTGACAAAATCCAAAAGGAAAAAGATCGATCTCAATTGTGGAGATTATGTGCGGGGCTTGCATTTGTCGCTTGCATCCCCTATTATGTAATTGTGCTCAAGACGGCGACCAAATAGGCCATCCGATTCGGGTAGGGCACCTACTTGCTCGTATGAGGGGAGGTCAAGACAGGTGTGTAACCACTACCCGTACACTTATTATCGAACTGGTGTTCGAATAAATCTTTTAACCGAACTAGTGTTCGCCCTGCAGCTCGTTTTCAGGTTTGTGAATTTTTTGTGAAATTTTCAAAAAAGACTTGACAGAACTGGTGTTCTATAAAATTTTTAAAATAGAACTGATGTTCCGTATTCGGTCGTGCCGCCGCGCGCAGGCTTATACGCGACTTTTTCCTAGAAATGGGGCATACGCCCGCATACGCGAAAAATTCCTAAAACTTCAACTAAATAATTTTACTTGACAGGGAGGGCTTTTTATGGTATAATTAAAGTGAGTGCCTTTTTTCAGCCCGTAGAATCATAAAAAAGAGCCCGCCGCATACGCGACGGACTCGTGAAACCGCGCAAAGGAGTCGCCTATGGGATTATTTTTGACTACTTGCGCTTTTGGACAAGCGTGACTTCATAAACATTGCCATCGATCTCGAAGCGGAACTGGCGTTCAGGATTGGTAACCTCGGTCGCACCAAACGCTTTAGTCACTGCGGTGCTCAGCAGATCGATGATCCCACGCTTCGTATCGTTGGGCTTGCGGGTGCGGGTCTTGGGCGCCTTGGCCTTCGCAGTTTCCTCAACCGCAGTCTCATCCAGGTAACCCAGATCCGCGAGGTAGCGGTCAATTGCTACCTTGTTGGGGATCTTATCCCTGCGGGCCGCCTTCAGGACGTCAGACGGAATAGTGATGGTACGCTCAGTATTGGTCTTGTCAGTGAAGGTGTACTTAAGATCTCCAACGTTCATATCAGACTCTTTCTATTAGAAAGTTTATTAACTCCACGTGGGGCGGACCAAACCCGCCGCCCCTCGGGTGAAGGGGGTCTTACTCAGCGTCGTCCTCGAAGATGTCGCCGTCCTCGGCAACCACGAAGGTTGCAGGAGCGCTCTTCTTCTCACCCTCGATGCGGGTGACACGGCCCTCCTTGACGAGGAAGCGAAGAGCCGCGCTCATCTTCTGAGCGGAAACGCCAAACTCAGCGGCCATCTCCTTGTTGGTGACGGGGGCGTCCTTCTCAACAAGAGCGGTGAAAACGTCCTCGCGGAAGTCAACGACCTCCTGGTTCACCTTAGCCTTGCGGGGACGGGCGGCCGCACGCTCAAGCTGAGCGATCTTCTTCTCACAGAACTCGACAATCTCGGTGTCGTCAGCGAGGAGGTCGGCGATGCGGGCGTAGAGGTCCTTCTGGGTGGTCTTGTTCTCGGTCATGGTAGTTCTCCTTTTCTGGGACTCGCGTCCCTGTCCTTACGAGTCCCTTTTGACTCGTTATTTTGTGAGGAGGTCATCCTCTTTTTTCTATATATATTATATCATATTTTAGTTTATTTTGTCAAGTACTTTCTTTTGGATCTGCTTACTTTTTCTTTCACGGGCCGTCCATTTTTACCTCTTTTCTTCCTTTTCTTTAATTATATTATAACATATTTTATAGGCTGGTGTCAATATGTTATTTTTTGGAAAAGAAAATGAATTTTTTTAACTAAAAATGTTTGAAAACGAAAATGAAAATTGAAAATGAAATTCAAAATTGAAAATTATTTTCTGTTTCCTTTTCTTTTTCTATATATATTATACCACTTTAAAATGAATTTTGTCTACAAAAATTATTTTGATTAGACTAAAAATCTTTTAGATTATCCAAGAGAAAGATCAAATTTAAAACGAAAATTAATTGCGGGACTCCTGTTAATCTCAGTGGTTTATACGCCAGTATATCGTAAAATTCCTGGTGATCAAATACTCAGGTGGTCTAAAAAATTTTAAAATGGGGCTAATTCGCGGCAAAAACAAAAATTTATATACAAGATCTTGTATACCTATATGTATAAATATACAAGATTTTGTATATTTTGTTAGTGAAATTTGCATCCCACAAAAATCCGAAATTTGAGTGAAATACCGTCGCACTAACTATGCCAAAGGAATGCAGAGGTCTTAGGTCGGGGCCACAGCTCCGCTGTTATTATGAAGCAATTTTATTACATTTTCTCACTTCCCTTATATTTTTCCAACATTTTAATATAAATTGTAATACCTCTACGAACAAATTCTGGAAGTGAAATTTCTTTTTGATCTGCTCAATATTTTCACAATTCAAATTGAGATTCTGTTAATGGGACTGTAACTCGTTTATCCTTCTTTGGCATGGCGCTTCTTAGTCTTTAAAGCAAAAACATATGCTTGAAGTGCAATCCTACAAATATCATTTAAAGACTTACCTCTTTCTCTAGCAGTTTGTTGAAGATAAGTCTTATCTTTACTATTAATTGGAACAGTAACATATTCAATAGTCATATAATCTCCTTATGCAGTTACACTAGTAATAGCTCTTCTAGCGCTTCTAGCTCCATGGTCATTAATAAAATCTACTTGCGGATATTCAGCAGGCCAATAATATCAACGATCATTATTAACAAATTTAATAGGATATGTTCTAGCAGGATATGGAAGCTCTTGTGCAGCTTTCGCAAGTCTTTCTCTCATTTCAACTATATTAAATGGAATTTCATCTTTACTTTCCATTACTTTAGCAATGTCTTTATAACACTTATCACAAAATCTATAAGATTTAGAACTACCAGAAAGAAATACACCAATAACACAATATGAATAATCAGATATAAGTTCTCCGCATCTATCACATTTTATTTTATCCATCTATAAACTCCTTCTCATGCATTGCTTTATTAATTTTTAAAAAGCAACTTTCACAATAATGTCATTGAAATCGAGGTGGCCTTAATACACATGGTTTAGTTTCTAAAGTATACGTATAAGCAGGTGTTACCATTTCTCTATTACAGCGATTACACCTATAGATAGTTTTAATTTCTACCATTTTAATACCATTTCACTAAAGGACGAGAATATGTCTCAAAAAATTTATTACATTTTTTACAAAAAACATATTGTTTAACATTACCAAAAAGTTTATTTTCTAAACGAATTATATCTTTATCTTGATCAATTACTTGTCCGCATATCGCACATTTCAATACTCCTGACATTAGCTGTGCCTTTCTTTTCGTCTATTTATATAAAATCTAAATAAAAGAACATCTTCAGCACAATCATCACAATAATCATAATTTTCAACATCACGATTATCTGTATACTTAACCTGCAAACTTACATAAGGTTTATCCATAAGAATTCCGCAACGATCACATTCATAAACAGTCTTTTCCATATTACACCTTCCCTACTAAATTACTATTAAGACAAAGTTGATACATTTGTTCTTCTTCTTTGTTTCTTTGTTTATCTTTTAATATATTATATACTGCAACTTTATCTTCATTTTTTAAATTCAAAAATTCTAAGAAGGTTCCAGGAATAGCAACTTCTAAATGCGGCCAAGTATAAAATGACATATACCTATTATTTTCTTGAATTATATATCCTAAATTTTTTAAAAGACTAATAGCTTCATACGTTCTACTCTTAGAAGATCCAGTTCTTTTCATGAAATCTTCTGGACTAAACTCAAATGAATGACCATCTTCATTTCCTGCTAAATATAATCACAATCCAAATGCAGTTTTATTTCTGTCACATTTTTTAAAAGCTTCATATCAAGCTTCTTTATAAAATGATCCATATGATTTACCATTGCGTTCATCTTTTAAACATCTATGAATTGTTATACGTCTTTGATTAGGATAACTTGCTATTCTCCATCACCTCCTTAAAAATAAGTTTAAAATTTGTCCCGTTAACGGGACAAATTGCTATTTATACTATATTTATATATTTATATATATTTATTTCTCTACTCGTAGACGGGACTAATTTTCCTGTAGACGGGAATTTTAGTCCTGTAGACGGGACTAATTTTTCCTGTAAACAGGAATTCCCGTTAACGGGAATTTTATTAATTATATTATAACTTATCTTTTCTGTTCTGTCAAGAGGGAGGTTCCAAAACATTCGTTAGGTGTCATTACAAGTCCATTTTTAATAAACAACTATAAATTAAGTCTTACTTTTATTATTCTTTAATTCCGCTAAAAAATCTAGGAAACCAGATTCATCTAGCATCTCTAAAATAAGTAAACATCCAAATACAAGTAAAACAATAGTACAACCAA
This sequence comes from Clostridia bacterium, assembly GCA_016291695.1. Classification (GTDB taxonomy): domain Bacteria; phylum Bacillota; class Clostridia; order TANB77; family UBA1234; genus RGIG6105. The sequence goes on from JAEEYG010000054.1 coordinate 19,398, forward strand.
TTATTATAATAGCCACACATAGACAAAAAATATTACTTACAAAATCAACCATTGAAATCCTTTCTCGATAAAAAAAGAAGGGAGATTATTCTCGATTAACATCTCGAATAATACTCCCTTCTACACTCCGCTTCCAACTTCGTTGGAAGCTACGTTTTACAACAACTTTTTAATGTTTAAAGAAATAACCTAACATAAATCCAAGAGCTATACCAATTAAAAGTATAACCATATATATTATTTCAAAAAATTCAGGAACAGTCATGCGGCCTCCGGGTCAAAATGAATAATCTCTTTAAAATCTATTCACCCATGCATAAATAAGCAATGTTATATAAGAACCTAATAAAATACCAGAACTAATTATTAAAATTAATAATGTTATTTCAAATAAGTTAGTCATATAAATCTCCATAATAATTTTAAAATCTATAGTGTGTATCTAAAACTTGAACTTGATCTTGATGGAAAAAACTAGCTATATCATAACCAATATGCTGACCATGAACATCAAATACATCATTTGTCTCATAATCCATATCTTCATTAAGCCAATCTGCTTTATCCTTAAATATATTTATAAGATCAAGAACATCCGCATAATCATCTAACATATTCATAGCTATCTCCGCATACTAAAGAAATTAAAATCCCACCACATACCCCATAATACTGCGATAATACCAATAAAAATAATTAAAGATCCTCCAATTGCTTGCAGCATATATTTATCTCCTTGGTTTTATATCTGGTTAAATTTAATTAATACTTTTATACCATAAATAAATATCAGTATATAACCTATTGCTATAATAATTGAACAAAAAGACCCAATATCTATATTAAAAATAATAGCGATAGGAATTCTTAAAACTTCTGCTATAAAAGCAGCTATTAAAACTCAGAGTGTTAGATTAAAAAGACAATCATCATTGTTATTAATATTCATAATTTTATACTCCCAACTATAAATAAAAGAATTAGGTATTATTCTTCTTTACTAACCCACACTTCAATAATTAAAGCAACTATAATAAATATAATCCAAGTTATTACAAGAATACTTACTAAAAGAAAGAACCAACTAAATAAATCTATATCCCAAACTATGAAAAGAAACAGACAAATAAAAAATGATCCTACTGTAAAAATAATAGAAGAATAAAACGATTTAGGCATTATACGATCTAACATAATTAATGCTGACACCTCTCATACAAATCTTGAGCTCGATAACGAATATCATTAAGCTTGCGGTCAAACTCATCGTCCGCATCATACTCTACATTATCTTCAAGCCAATCGGCCAAATCATTCAAAAAGTTTGCAAGATTTAAAATATTAACTGGATCTTTTCTATTGGTTACTTTTATTTTTGGTTTTACTTCATAATTAGTCATCATTTTGTTCTCCAGACGAATTTGCTAATTGTTCTTTTCTTATTTTAATATAATATTTCGCAAAAGATCTGTTATCCTCTGATTGAATCTCTCGCCATAATTCATCTACAAACATACAAGCCCCAAAAAGAACTCCAATACAAAAATGTTCCTGTCTATACCCGGTATTACTATAAACTTCATCTTTTGCAATCCGTGTATATAGCCAATCCCGCAAATCATAAAAAGAATTTGGTAATTTATCTGGCGCAAGTCTATGAGTCATTGTATTGAATAAATAATAATCTGCTTGACTAATTTCCGCGTAACGACGATTTTTTAATCTATCTAACAGTCCTTGATAAAAAACATCGGCAACTTTAATATGTTCATCTAAAATATGTTCATTTAAAATCATTATTTATTCTCCTTTTGGAATTAATCCCATATTGGATCCCAATCTAAAATATTATCATATTCTGCGCGGTGATTAGCAATTTCTCGATCTTGAGTAAATAAAGCATTAACAAAGACAATACTTACAATAATTATGATGCCGATAGCCAATTCCATTTTTACTCCTTAGGCACTTTAAAATTTTCCATCAATGAAGTTAACTCATCGTTATCCCAAAAATCATCGTCAGCATCATCAGTAATACCGTTATCCCAAAAATCATCCCATGATTTATTATCATCAATAGAATCTTCAATTGGTTCTACTTTATTATCTGTTTTTTGCAACATATCATAAATATAATTGCTAAGTATAGTTGAAACGCCAATAGCAAAAATATCTACTCCAAGAGATTGAAGATTAGATAATTGTAATAAATCACAAATTCGACCAGCAATAAAAAAAACAATAAAAAGGCATACGCACTCAATTAAAAATCTTTTGTTAGTTGCGATACCTACTTTTTTTCACATTGAATAATCCATTTAAACTCCATATCTCGGCGGTTTAGTAGGCCGAATAAAATATAAAATTAAGAGAATACAAAAAACGATAACAGCAGTATAGTTACCATAAAATATCACTCGCATTTGTTTTCCTCTCTTTATTTTCTAATAATATTATAACATATAAAATATATTTTGTCCATTTAAATTTTATGTCTTAATATTTTATTTTTTTCTGTTATCTATTTAATTTAACGACGAACAAATTCCCATTCCAAATCTTCTGAAGATTGATTTAAACAATTCTTTATTTTTGAATAACATCTAGGACAAATATCATATTTTGTAGCATCATGGAAAGCTACTGCACATCGATCTTGCGGCGTCTCTACTAAAACTGAAATATAATTATCATTAAAAATAGGTCTTTTACAAGCGTCACAAATACGAACATAAGCCATAGTTACTCCTTATTTTTAGTCAATCTTAGAAATCTTTATCTTCTTTGAAAGCGTAATATAAAATTGCAATTCCTAGCACAAAGAATTTAATACCATCTAGTCCATCAGGCGTAGTTAAAGCCGCAGAAATTGCAAATCCTCCGCACATATACAGAATTAAATTCTTGTCTTTCATATTTACCCTATTTTGCGGCCGCACATTGGACAATAATTAATATGAATCTTATCCCTAAAAGATAATCGTCCACGCCTATCTATACTTTCAACATAAAGTTTATCATTTTCTATATAGGCAGTTGCTTCATAATTAGCAATTAATGATCTATGAGCTTTTAGCTCACTATGACAATAAGTACATAACATGTTTACCATATTAGATAATCCATAACAAGATCGACGGCTTCATTTGCGCTAAGGATAGAGAAAATTACTTGAATATTATCTTCAGTTACTTCAATATTATATTTATAATTTCCATGTTCTAGATTATATCCAATTTTAAATCGAGCCATTTGCGGATCTTGCTCTTCGTCATACTCTACGCCATATCCTTTTAGCCGATGCTTAATTAATTCTACATTAGTCATTCTATCCTACTTTCTATTAATAAGTCAGGTATCATACTTATTTACAATTAATCCTATGATTCCATAAACAACAAGTACTCCAAAAGTAACTCCAGTTAAATATACTCCCATAAGAAAACCTGCTAATAAGAAATTAAAAATTTGATTTAACATTATACCTTGGCTCCTATTTGCGAAAGAAATTCTTTAACTTGGACTCCTATTGACTCTGCACATTTTCCACAAAAATGATATTCAAATTTTCTAATGAATTTATTATAATCATAATTCTCTGGATCAAGTGGTTGAAAAGAAAGA
>JAEEYG010000055.1 GCA_016291695.1 Clostridia bacterium
CGCTAAAAAGATATACATACTTTTTGCTCATTTAAATTTCCTCCTTGTTTTTTAAAGTGGTACGAACCTACGATCCTAAGCCGAGTGAACGCACCCTATAACAACGTTTTTATTATATCAATTTATGTAAAAAATACAATATGAAACACAGTAAAGTCACGAAAAATGCACAATGGGAAAAATTATGTAAAGTACAAATAATATGGCGCACGTGAGTAGCGCCACTACTAATCTTTACTATAGCTTTGTAGCAAACAGCAGTGCTGCCCATGACGAGATATGCTCACCACTATGAATAATCTTTTTAACTTAAGAAAAGAAGGACCTCTTCTTGAAGAAGAAGTCCTTCTGTACAAGTTATTGTTCTAACTCAATACTAATATTTGAAAGAACGCCAGTGAAGTGTCTCCATGGTTCTCCATTTTTATATGAAGAACCAAATGTTACAGGAACATCAAAGAAGTTAGTGAAATTACTGTAATCATAACGATACTTTAACACTCCATTTTGGGTTAGAGAAACAACGTAGTCAACTCTCTCAATTACAATAACCATATTTTCACCTATTTGACCCATAGAAGAATAATATAATTCTGTACCATCCTTACATGATATTTCCATGTTACGTCCTGATGAATCCTTTCTTAATCTGACGCAGAAACCTGGCCATCTTGAGTCCGACTCATTCTTAGCGTTAACTATTGTAGCCTGATTATTAGCGTTTGCCGATGCCGTAAATGACTTAATTGTAAATGTAATTCTAAAGTCTTTTTGATAGTTATCAGAGTCGAATAATTTAACAGGTGTGATTAAGAAGTTTGAACCATTAAATTCATAGTCTCCACTATGGCTAAATACTAATGCCAAATTAGAACTATCAGCCAAATATGTACAATGATATGTCATGTCGTGTAGTTCTTCAGTAGTAGTTCTAAGTCTATATGAGTCCGAGTGAATGCAACGACCATTTGAATTAAATGGTCTATTTGTTCCTTTAACAACACCATCATAGAAGTTAAAATCAGCTAAAGCATTTATTCCATAACCAATACCACGAATTTCTGGGTTCTCTCTTGATAATTCGCTATCCATATTATTACCAATACGGGTAGTAGTACCAGCGTCAAGCTGTAGACCATATGAACCAATAGATTCAATTATACCGCCCTTTACTTCCAATGTTCCAGCATGGTTTTGAACTGCTGCTCTTTGTGTAGACGTTGAATACAGATTCGCATCTTCATCTATAATAACAGTTCCACCATCATTATATATACACTGTCTATCGCCTTCCATTTTTACATATCCACCAAGAACTTTTAGAAGTCCATAATTGTTAATTGTACCCTGAGCAACCGTGGAAGTAATAGTACCGCCAATAATAGAAAGAGTACCATAATTCTTAATAACATTACCAAAGCCATTATTTGAAAGAATATTATCCATTCCATCGAGCGCTATTATCTTTCCAGATTGAATTTCAACATTTTCGGTCAAATTTTTTAAAATCGTTATTGTATGTTCTTCGCCATCATTATGTACGCTATTAATTGCAAGCTGAAGCGTGTCAAAATAAGTTCCATCAACAAATGCAGCAAAATCTCCTACATTAATATAAGTAAAGTATCCTGGTTTTGCATTTCCACCATCAATTCTAATGTATGATCTAAAGTCAGACATCCAAACGTATTCTGTACCCATACCACCGACTAGTTTCACGCAACCATCAAATATGGTATCTACATTACATGAAGAGCTAGCGTTAAATAATGTGGTAGCATAAATTGTGGTTAACTCTTTGCAATCATAAAACATGCTTCTCATTGTGGTTACATGAGATGTAGCAAATGCAGAAAGATCAAGTTCTTTCAAAGATTCACATCCATAGAAGAAGCTTTCAAAGTTAGTAGCATTAGAAGTTTTAAATTTGGAAACATCAATTTCTTCTAGAGCTTTGCAATTATTAAACATGCCATAATAACTCAAAACTTTAGTAGTATCTAAATAATCAAGGCCAGTAATTGTAGTAAGCTTTTCGCAATTACTAAATAGTGAAGCAAGAGATGTCGCTTTTTCAAATGTACAATATTCTCCAAATTTAACTTCTTTAAGTTTTGTGCATCCACTAAACATCGCAAGAGTTTCCGGCACACCACCAACCGAATTTAAAACAACTTTTCTAGTATCGAAATCAGATATATCTACTTCTTCCAAAGAAGTACAACCCATGAATAAGCATCTCATATTGGTACAATCACTAGTATCAAAGTCAGATACATCAATATCTTCAAGATTTGCCATATTAGCAAAGCAGCCTTCTAGGTTTACTGCCGAATCCGTTCTCCAGCTAGATACATTTAATGAAGTCGTAGCGCATCCTGAAAACATCCAAGAAAAGTTTGTTACATTTCTTACATCAAAACCAGATACATCTATATTTGCAAGTGCATTACAAGTTGAGAACATATTGCTCATATTTGTTGCACTAGCGGTATTAAATCTAGATACGTCCAAGCTACTAACTAGCTTCATTCCACTAAATAGTCCAGACATATTAGTTGCAGAGCTTGTATCTAATAAAGAAACATTAAGCTTACCAAGCTTTTCACAGCTATTAAACATGTCACTCATATTAGTAACATTAGAAGAATCAATTGCTTCTATATCAAGTGATGCAAGTGCTTTACATCCATAAAACATTTGTGAAGTATCCTCAGTTTCATAAGTGCTCATTAGTCTTAAATCATACGCCAAATCAAGAGATTTAAGCTCAGATAAGTTTTTAAACATTCCATAAGAATTAGGACTTAAAAGAATGTTCTCTGCCTCACTCCACATATATAAAGTATCATTTTCAAACCATGCATAAATCTGATTTTCAGATAAAGGTGAAGAGACTACGTTGTCTGAAGTCTTATTGGCCGCGGTAGGCTCCGTTTCTGACCATTTTATGTACTTAATTCTTGAATCTACTGTTTCATCAGTAGCGCCTGTATCTCCAGCAATTCTCTTAATCTTAGAATTAAATGTACTACCAGCAGCATAGTACGCATTTGAGTCAGAATATACTGCATATAAACTCAATCCATTGAAAATTATATTCTTAATAGAGTCTTCTGAATAATACAATGGTCCTGAACCATCAGGTTTCTTAGACCAGCCTTTAAAGAATTTTGGTCTATATGTTGGACGGACATATCGTCCTGTATCTTCAGTAATACTAATATCTCCATTAACTAGGCTAAGCGAATATCTAACAACATTTGAAGTAGTAGAAGAAGCAGTAGAATCAAAGCTTCCAGAGCCAGAATGGAATGTAACAGTTGCATATCCTGATGCTTTTTGCCAAAAAGCATATAAGTCTGAAATTGAAGTATCAAATTCATCCCCTTCTGCATATTCAATATCACCATTAGTAGTTGTTGAATATCCTCTTAAGATATAACCTGATTTAGAAAACATTCCCGACAAAACAATTCCTGTAGTACTACCAATAGGAATAAACTGCTTTTTAATCAAGTTTTGTTCATCATTTGAATGATACAAAACCTCAATAGTATTTATAGCACTAGAACTATTAGGATCAAAGCCACTACCTTTTCCTATATTACCAACGGTGTATATACCATTTTCTGAGCCTCTAGTTTTTCCATTAACGTATTCCCAACTAGTTGAAACAACGTTTTTTTCTATATTATATGAGAAAAACTTTGCAGGAACATTAGAGTTAGAAGCAAGTTCAATATCACCTGCTGTAAGCTTAACATCATTACGATATATAGCATATTTATCTTTATCAGAATTCTTACTATCTAGCTTTCTAACTTCGTAGGTAATACCATTGCTCAAAGAAAGCTTATTATTAGAAAATTCAGTTACATCAACATTACCCTTGAGGTCCTTAATAAATGACGACTTAAAGTCCAAGTCTCTCGAAGAAACATTAGATTCATCAATCAGTTCACTAATATTGCTAAAAAACTGAATATTTAGAAATGTCAAAATACCTATAACAATAGTGGCAACAACGACATAGATTGTAAGTGACGTTATTGTTACACCTTTATTATCCTTAGTAAATTTATTCATAAATAATCTCTCCTTGGCATAATTTCCCTATTAAAATTTTATCTTCAATGCCCTTGTTTTTCAATAAAATGACATATACTTTAACATAAACTTAACACGACGAAATATAACAAAGATTCGTAGCGGCGAGCAATGCTCGCCGCTAAAAAGCTTGTTACTGATATGGCGCACGTGAGTCGCGCCGCTACAAGGCTTGTTACTGATATGGCGCACGTGAGTCGCGCCGCTACAAGGCTTATTACTGATATGGCGCACTTTAGTGCGCCGCTACAAAGTTTGTAACTGCTATGGTTCACTCTACCGCGCCACTACAAGGCTTGTTTCTGATATGGCGCACGTGAGTCGCGCCGCTACGAAATTAAAGAGACGATTATAAAATCGTCTCTTTGATATTTCTTCGATTAATTTGCACTAAGCGGTACAGGTGTAGTCCTTGTACGAACTAGGTATTCAGAATGAACATACGCCTCAATCTTGTGATTGTTATAAGTATATTCTATTCCAGTATATGTATCATTATATTCTAATACTTTAACAATTTTTTCGTTGTCATTATTTCCATGTAAATATCCATAAACTTGTGAATTATCGTCTGGAGCTCTAAATACACGTAAAGTATTAGCCGTAATTAAAGCATATTCATTGTCGCCTGCTCTTGTAAATGTAGTAGGTGATGCAGATGCAGAAGGTGAAGGTGTAAATGCACCAACTTCTACAACTACATAAGTAGATTTGCCAGCATATCTAATAGTTATAGTAGCTTTTCCATAAGTTTGACCTGCTTGTATATAGTCACCATTTACATAAGCTATACTATTATTAGAAGTACTATAAGTACAAGAACTCTTGGCAACAGAGTTACCATTGTATGTGATTTCCCAATGAGACGTTTTACGTCCTGGAGATAATCTAATGCTTGTAGGAGAACAAGCTAAAGGACTAGGTGTGGTAACAGGTCCAGGAGTAGTACTTGTACGAATTGGAGTTAAATACTTGTTGTGAACATATCCAGTAACTGAAGCTCCTTTATATGTATATTCTATTCCCATAAAGCTCGTTGATACTGAAACAACTCTTACAACATTTTCATTATCATTTGCACCATGTAGGTAGCCAACTGGAGTTTCTGCATCATCTGGTTTTAATCTAACGGCTAATGTATCACAAGTAATTATGTAATCCGCAGGATTTTTAAGCTGTACTGGTGTTTCTGCATTAGATGATGGTCTAGGTGTATTAGTCCTTGAAGGAGTCGGCGATGGTGAAGCAGTTACAACAGGTGTTGCAGTTGGTGAAACTGCATTATGAGATGTGCTAGCAGGTGTTGTTCTAGAAATCGGAGTTGGAGTTGGAGCAACATAAGTGCCAGCATTTAATATCCTGATAGTATGTCTCCCAGTTGCAGCAACTTGAGATGTCATTTTAGAGCCATTGTTTGTTGTATTCATCGCTTTATAGTATATATCTTTTACATTAACATATACATATTGATTCTTTGGATTAGAAGATGGCAACCCAGAAACAACTATAGTTGCTCTTCCTAGTCCATCAGTAGAAGATATTCCAGTAACATTTGCACTTCCAGCTTCAGATCCATCAGGATATGTTACTGTAACTTCAAAATTACCTGGGCCAGAGAAAGTAAATGGTATTTGTAATTGCCCACTTCCCATTGAATAATCAGTAGTACTCTTATCAAATACTACAAATCCTCCATCTTCTGGTTTCCAAGGAAGTCTATTAGATGGAATAGGCGTTTGTGTTGCACGTGATGTTGTAGCAGGTGTAGCAGTTCTAGGTGCAACAGTATTTGATGCAACAGGTGTAGAATTATTTAAGCTTGCAACATGATTACCTAATAAAATCTTGTATCCAACACCATTACTAATGCTTACCCATAGTTTAACTTTATTAACATTTTTCCATGTAATGTTTGAATTATCTAGTATATTAGAGCCTTTATAATTAAATACTGTGTCTGTATTATTAGCATAGGTTAAAATACCATATTTTGTTGTTCCCGAGAATCCTGGGAAGTATTCAACATCATATCCAACAGTTAAGCTCTCATCGAAAGCTAGTTTTCTACTAACACTAACAGTGAAATTAGAATCTCTTGTAAGTGTATTAGGAAAATCAGAATTATAAACTATTGCTACAAATGATGGTTCTTCTACATCAGAGCTTTGATAAGGAACTGACTTTGCGTTTATTTCAGCACTTGTTAGCACAGTGCCTGCATCATTAACTACTTCAGCAATAAATCCGATTTGCTTAATCTTGCTCCAGCTTGTTCTCTTAGAAAGAAGAGTCTGGCTTCTAATTAAGTAAGTAGATAAAGTTCCATTTGTAACTAAATATCCGGATAAAGGTTCATTGCTTGATGAAGAAGTATTAAGAGTATCTCCTGGCATAGTGATTAGAACATTTTCATCAGCAACCCACTTGATATTTAGCTTCTCGCCAGCATTTAATGGCCTATTTAATCTAAATGTTATAGAATTACTATCATTTAGAACTAGTGGAATACTAGCTGTAACCCTAAGTGGACTTGTAGGAGCCATAGTTCTTGTTGGAGTGATAATATTACTATTAGTTATTCTTGCGGTATATAATCCTAGAGTTTTATAAATGTTTCCATTACTAATAGTAACTTTGAAAGAAATACTATCAACCAAGCTCCATGCTTGAGTATCTTTAATAATTGTTGAGCAATCTACATTAAATACTTGCTTTGTATTATCAGCATATGTAACAAAACCTTTAGGAGGAATTCCGTTAATTGCTAGTCCACCTGTAGTAGATTTCCACTTAGAAGAATATGAAATAGTAATATTTTCATTGCCAACAAGTGGACGGCTTAAACTAATAGTGAATTTTGAATTCTTATTTACTTCATTAGTTAATGTAGAACAAGCAGTTATATCAACAATGTTGTCAGCTCTTAATGAACGACTGCCATAAGGAACTGTAGAACCTGAACCGCAACCGTAATCCATACTACCTTCTGAAGTAACTCTAGTTGCAGTAACAGAAATTATAATCTCACTAATGTCTTCCCATGAATTCATTTTGCTTAAAATGTCTGAGCCTTTTATAGAATAATTCCTATCTCTTCCTCCACTAATAATTGTTTCATACTTTTGAGTTCTTTCAGGATTATATGACTGTCCTGGACTTGTAATTAATTCATTATTATTTGCTTCCCACATGATATCTATAGTTTCATTACTAAATAAAGCTCTATCTAGTCTTACATAAACAATACTATCATTTGTAAGCGTTTTAGGTGCTACAACAGAAGCTTTTACTTCGTTATAATTTGTTACTTCAACCTCATTTGGCTTTGTAGTAGCACTAACTGGAGTAGCTGTAGGTTTATTTTTATTTGCAAGTTTATCTCTTAATGAAAAAGCATTTGAAATTAATTGTGCTATCTGAGCTCTTGTAAGGCTTTCTTGAGCTCTAAACGTACCATCATTATATCCATTAATTAATCCGTTCTCATAGGCAATTGCAACATATTTCCTGAATCCTTCCGAAATAGTAGAATAATCTGAAAATCTAGTAATAGAATTTACACTATACTTTTCATTTCCTAGATTAAATGCAAGAACAAGAGCAGCAGCAACGTCTTCTCTAACAGCAGATTCATCAGGGAAATAATATAGCTCTCCTCCAACGTCATAACCAGTTAGATAACGATTAACGCTATCAACAAATTTTTTTGCCCAGTGACCTTCAGGAACATCCTTGAAGTTAAGAACACCATGACCACTATCTGCAGGAATTTCTAGAGCAGATACTAATATTTTAGCAAATTCAGCTCTAGTAACATTTTGATCTGGTCTAAATGTTCCATCAGGATATCCAGAAAGAATACCTAGTCCTCTCATTTGCATTATAGGTTTGTACGCCCAATGACTTGGAGTAACATCCTTAAATGAAGTCACAGCAAAACATGTTGAAACAATTAGCAGAAATACAAAGATTAAACCATAGAACTTTTTCATATTGTCCTCCTAAAAAATATAAAAAGAATTTAGTTATTTACAAAAGTAACTGTTGTATTGTTAGCAGAATCTCGAAGCATTAGGAAAATAGTCTTACTACCATCTCCACTAGAAAGCATATAGCTTTCAACCGAATTGCTAAATGGTATCCAATGAATATCTCCTGCCGTTCTAGCATTTTCATTTGTAAGAGCCATTTGAGTAACTGCAGATTCTGCATCATAAGCATATATATCAAGTGCAACCGCTTGAGTTGAAACATACTCAGTTCCATTTTTGTTTTTAGTATTTCTAACTATGATAATTCCTATAGGTGCCTGAGTATCATTAACATATCCATCATCTACATTAACCTGAATTTGTTTTGTCATAGCATTATAATTGGTAGATTGAGGAATTGTTAAAGTTATTGTTGTGTTTCCAGAATACAATCCAGTTATTTGGATAGTACCCGAATTAGTATTACTTGTATTTACGCAAGTAGCAATTGAACTTGAAAACCCAGAAATAGACGTAGTTACGCTTTCACCATTATACTGATAAGTCAAAGTTTTGCTCTCATCTAAATCAAGTGATACAGATGAATCTACAGCTATACTTCTGGTAGCCTTACCAATAGTCAAAACAGCATATGATTTAGTAGGATCAGAGTTAGACACAGAAGTAGCTCCAAGATAATTCCTATCTTCTGCAATTGCGGCAACAGCGTAATATGTTCCTGCATTCTTCGGAGCAGATCCAGCGCCTTGAGCAGCACCACCACTAGCCGAAGTAGACGTTTTTGTCGTAAGAGTAGTATTTGTATAGTAAGTATATGTAATTGTTCCCTGTGATACATCACCAGCTTTAACACCAGTAACAACAGCAGGAGAAATTGAAATATAATTTCCATTATATGTGCTGTTTTTATTAATAACTTTAATAACTGGAGTTGCTTTTGCAATCGTAAGAGTTGCTGCCGAAGATACTCCGCTTGAATAATAACTATCAGCTTCTACTGAAGCAATTACATAGTATGTACCTGCATAAACTGGTGCAGAGCCATTACCTGCTGCTCCACTATTTGAGTATGTTGTAGTTTGTGTGCAATCACTATTTGTATAATATGTATAAGTTGGGGTTCTGGTTGATCCAGTAACAGTTGCATCTCCAATCTTTTGTACGCTACCATTATAGGTAGTATTTTTATTTTGAAGGACAACAGTTGTAGCATTTAAAGCCTTAACACCAAGATAAGCAGTTTTATATGTTTTTCCAGTTGAACTATCCGTGCCATATAAAACCGAATAGCCTTGTTCCACAGCAGAAGGCTCATTTCCAATAGCTTCAACTACTCCTTTAATCATTCCATCGTAGAATTTAAAATTAGTCGATGTGATTCCATATGTTTCTGCAGTAATAACTGGAGAATTAGTATTAACTCCTCCGCCTTGTGTACCTATAGTAATCAATGAATTATTATTAGATACAATTCCATCTCCTGCTTGAGATTTTATCTCTCCAGCAGTTACAGTAAGAGTGCCAGAATATGATGAATCAAGAACTACAGCATTACTACCTGTAGAAGTAATTGTTCCACCATTTACACTAACGTTTCCAGAACCATTAACATATAGAGCATTAGTCCCAGAAGTAAGGGTTCCAGAGCTAAATGTAAATGTACCAGATCCAGAAGAACTATATCCTATAGTAGCACTTGAAACTGTGCATCCAGAAATTGTTGTATTGCCTGAAGTGTTATTAACAATTGCACCATTAGCAGTTGAAGTAACTGACGCTGATGCACCTGATAGACTAATAGTAGAACTGCTAGATACTCCCGAAGCAGAATCTGCATTAATTGTAACTCCCTGAGAAGATACAGCGCCGCCAGAAATTGTAATTGTATTATTAAGCGCTTCTGAACTGTTATTTGCATAAGCATAAATAGCGGTAGCATTATTCTTTCCTTGGGCAGTTACACTACCAGAAGTAATAGTAAGATTACAATTCTTAACTAATCCTATACCTCTTGGTGTTCCAGAAGATGTAAATCCACTTTTAACATTAGAGTTAACCGTCGCACCACTAACATTAATTGAACCAGAACTACCATAAACAGAATACCAAGCACCACTAGCAATTCCCTGATGATTAATTGTTCCAGCATTTAGATTAAGAGTACCAGAATCATTTCTAATCAACATTGATAGTGAATTTGCCGTATTATTTGTAATTGTACCACTTCCAGATATTGTAAGTGTTCCGCCATTATTTATAATTGGTGTTGTTGTTCTTGTTAACGTCTTTCCATTTAAATCAATTGTAATCGTTTTTGTGTTTGAAAATGCTGAACCATCCGTAACACTGTTCATTACAATAATTGTTCCTGAACCAGAAATTGCATTATAGGCTTCAGCAAGTGTACCATATACTTGGTTTGTTGCCTGAACTTTAAATGATCCACCAGTTATGTCAAAATCAGCAGTCTTAGAAATCGCATTGTAATTTGCTGTTTCTGCAAAAGAAACTTTAACAACATAGCTACCGGCAGATGTTGGTTTAGTAGATGTGAAATTCTGTGCACTTGCTTCCTTGTATGTGACAACAGCATCAGATACATTGTAAGTAGTCGTTGTAATAACAGGATTAGAAGGAGTATTACCTTCAACCCATCCCGACATGCTAACTGATAAATCTCCATCAGCTTTACTAATTGTATATTCTATAGAACCATTGTTTAAAGAATAGTTAGCTGATGTACCACCAGTAACACTTGCTATTGTGGCCGTTGCCGTATAAGAACCAGCATTAGTATTACTCGAAACATTAAGTACAATCGTTTGTCCTGCAACACCAGTATAGCAAGTAGCGCTTGGTGCTTGAGCAGTGCCATTGTAAATTAAATCTGTATTTGCTCCCCAAGTCACATTAACTTGTTTTGGAGCGATAGTCCATGTAAAACCATAATCTTCAGTTTGATTGCCAGTATCCCACTTATATCCTTCGGCAAGTATAGCAGTCGCATTATAGCTTCCAGCATTTGTTCCAGAAGTTGTGCCCGACAACGTGTATCCTGTTCCAGCTGTAATACTTTGACTTGAACCATTATATGTTTTATTTGCATATGAAGGTCTAGAAATAAGTGTATATTGTTCCCTAACAATAACATTCATCGTATAAGACTTATTCTCTGTTGTACCTTGGCCAACAACTCTAAGAGAATTAACAATAACTTTAGAAGTACCTACTGCTAAGCCTCTAAAAGTTATTGACGAATTAGTTGCAGTTCCCTCAACACTACAAATTGTTTGGTCGAAAATATTTACATAAGTGATTGTGCTATATAATGAGTTACTTGGAAAATTGTAAGTTGCTGTACTTCCAACATAAACGGTAACAGAAGGAACAGGTGCTGGAGTTGGTGCTGACTGAGAAGCATATTCGTATCCACAAACAGTACAAATGTTATTGCTATCATACGTATGTGCATCTATGACTGGTGTACCTAGAGTATTACAAACAGAACATCTAAATTTTGAAACATAATGTCCCTCTGCAGTTGGAGTATACGTACTCCTATAAACTGGTGGAGAAACCCTATTCCATGACCTCATCTGTTGACAAGATCCGCACCAGCTATCAGCATAAGAATCTAAACTATTAATATTTAAAATGAATACTAAACTACAAATTAAAAGTAGCAGTATTTTACTAATTTTTTTGTTGTGCATTTACTATTCTCCATTCGAAAAAATCTATGGTATTTAGCAGTCTATATACTTATTCTATTGTAATTACATTCCCTTAAATTATACCTTATTTAATACGCCATTAGTACTATGTAACAGAAATGTAAAGCAAAAGACATAAAAAGAAAGCGCCTCAAAAGCGCTTTTCGTTTTATGCATTATGTTTACCATTGTTTCTTAATAATTCTAATACTTTTTCATCATTTAGGTCGTCTGCTATTCTTTCTCTATTTCCCAATGATTTATCAAAATGGCACACTTCTCTAAAACTGCAATAAGAGCAAACTGGTGTCCTTCCTTTTAGGCATAACGGCTCGTTTTTAACTTCACCTTGCAATATTTCTTTTCCTATCTCGCCAATTACCTTATGCATATGCTCTTTTAACTTATCAAAATCGGATTCAGATATAACAGGCATCTTTGAATACTTGCCATCTTTTGAGATTTTCAAGTTTAATGTTTCAGATTCAAATGGTAATGTGCTTGATTTATCACCAAAAGAAGCATCCATAGCCTCAATCAGTTTGACATTAGCTATAGCTATTCCATTCATCCTAAGAGCCTTTATTATTTCATTTTCTATAAATTCTTTGTCAACTCGCTTAGTAGTTTTTATAATTGGGTCATCTAGTTTTAAATAGAACACCCCTCCAAATTTATGGCTATTATTTGCTGCCGCTTCTGAATATGTTAATAGCTGAAGTTGTACCCCGTAGTACACATTTGAAAGCTTAATAGCTTTGTTCGAAGACTTATAATCCACTACTCTTACGTAGTTTTCTCCAGAAATATCTGCAATATCAATTCTGTCAATCTTTCCATTCAAGTATACTTTTTCTTCGTCATTAATATCTATAATTATTTCCGGTAATTCCTTGTTCTTGCCAAACTCTACCTCACTTCCAGCAATAATAAACTTTCCTGCTCGAATATGTAACACAATAATCCAAACCATATTTTTGACTACATTGCTAAGCTTTATTGCAAGATTTTTAAGCTTACCTGATGAACTGAATATATCATGTTTAAAGTCACCTAGTACTTGTTCAGTAATGCCAAATACTATTTCATCACACCTTGATTTGTCTAAATCATGTATATTTATATTTTCATCAATAACTGCTTTAGAGAATCTCTCTATAATTTCATGCATTAATGAACCCATATCAGGTGTTTCAATTTGATAAACTTTTCTTTCCTTAAGATTTAAACCATATCTTAAATAGAATGAAAATGGACAATTCATGTAGTTTTCTAACCTAGATACTGATGTCGAAAGAGAACTTCCATAAAGTGCTTTAGCAGATGAAGGCATTTGATTTTGAGGAACATTCTTATAATCTATTCCTTTAACTATCGCAGAGTATTTTTGCCCCTCATTATCCACATACCATTTTTCAATAGTATCCCATTTAGAGTCTACTTCAGCTCCGTCTTTCTTTTCTCTAATCTTAACCATTAATTCAGGTAAAGTAGCGTTAAAAGAAAAAACGTTATCAGATAATTCTAATTCCTTTATATCTTCAAAGATTAATCTAATATTATTTATAATGCTAGAATGCCTAATATACTTTCCTTCTAAGTCCGACGAAGGATAAGATATATACAATGCCTGCTTAGGTGTTGATAAAGCTTTATAAAGATTAAAATACTCCTGTACAAGTAACCTATCTGTATTTTTTGCAACTTCAATTCCAGAGTTTAATAGAGTGTCCCTTTCATTATCATTTATAAATCCTTCATTTGAAAACGCTTTTGGAAAGTTTCCTTCTGACATACCAATTACAAACAAGAATAAAACATTATTAGTTTTAGTTCTTTCAGTGTCACCAATAGATACGCAATCAAGCGTAGAAGGAATAACACCTATCTTTCGATTAGATATAGCTAATCTAAACACATCAACGAACCTATCAAAAGTAATGTTCTCATCACCAATTGCCTCATAAATATCTTCTAATATGCTAATTAATGCATTCCATACTTGTGTGTATTCTTTAGCCATTCTAATATCTTCTGTGTCGCTAGATGCTTCAAGATCTTTAATTCTTGCTTCAATTGTTCCATATACATCTATGCTTAACAAAAAGTCAAACAAAGCCGTGACAATCTCTTTTGCAGTCTTTCTGCCATGGAATTTTTCTTTAAAGGCAATTATAGGTTCCATTATGCTAGCTCTAATAGCATTGATTTTTTCAATGTTGTCATCTTCTATGTCAAAATCAGATTCCCACCTTTTGCCTTTAATTCCCCACTTCAAAATATAGTTTTCGATTAGATCAATGTCCTCAGCATTAGTGATGTTAGTAAGTCCTGTTTTTAAATATGAAAACATACTCTCATATCTGTAATTCTTATTAACTATGTCGCATAATGACATTATTAAAGACATAAGTGGCTCAAAAGAAAGCTCTTTTTTGTCATCAAAAAAGAATGGTATTTCATAAAAAGGAAAGACCATTTTTATAATGTTTTTATATTTATTAATATCCCTAGTAAGAATCTGGATATTATCATATCTGTATGAAGAAACTAGCTCACGTATTTTTTTTGCAACAGCATTTATTTCGTCATAAGCATTGTCATACTTTGTTATAAAAATATTATTGCACGTGCCCTGATATTTTGAACCATTGGCTTTATACAAGTTCTGTTCAAGGTGCTTAAGTTCATCGCTTATATATCTTTTTGAATCTCCAAGCCTTATAATATTGCTTTCTTTAAAGCTTTCAAAATTGCTTGAATTGGCGTGCATTTCAAAGTTTTTTTGAGATACTTTAAGAAGCTGATTAAAGGCATCATTATTAATCGAAAAGAAATCCTCATCTCCAGTAGTAATACAAATGGTGACATCTGCTCTGTTATCTAGTTCTTGTATTATATTCATCTCTTGTGGAATAAATCCATCAAATTCGTCTATCCAAATCTTAGCATTCTTTAAGATGTCGCTATTAGATTTAAGTAATTCTTTAAGAATTGTCAAATTGTCATTGTCATCAATAAAACGGTCTTTAATTGCTTCTTCATATTCCTTATATATTAGGCAAATATCATGAAGTTTCATCGAAAGAAATTCATTTTCTACATGCGTGTTTTCAAGTATTAAAGGCGTAATACCATATCTTTTTAACTCCGATATTTCATCCGATACAGTGTTAACAAGTCCAATATTGTTAGTAACACCTTTTAAAACTAGCAATTCTTTTTCAAATTTGCACATTATGTTAAATAGCACAATAGATTTTGTGGATGAAGAAAGCTCTTTATGTACAATGTTATTATCTAAGAACACCTTATATGCCAGTCGTTTAAAGGAAAGAACTTGAACATCAATTATTCCTTTATTATTTGTAGCAGAAATAAGATTTCTTTCCGCTTCAAAAGAGAACTGCTCGGGAACAATATAAATCATAGGCTGAGTACAGCCCTGTTCCAAACAGTTCTTAATTTCATTTAAGCAATATGTAGTTTTTCCACTTCCACATCTTCCAGTAATAAATTTCATAAAACTACCTTAATAACATTTCCTTTATTATTTAGTCTGGATTAATTATCAAAACATTCCTACATGCTGCGCCTCTATCAGGGTTGCGTTCTGTTGAAGTATAAGAGAACAAGTTGCCATCTAGTCCCCTCATAATATATGGTGCATCTGATGTTGGCATAATACTTGTTCCGCCAAACCATGAAGACTCTGAAGAATTTAATGATGATGTTGCAATCATTGCATCACCGTATTTTTTGTTGCTATCTTCGTAAGAAATATATGTTAGCTTGTCGCCTGAGCCTGATTTATACTTATCAGCATAATTTAGTCTTGCTTCGGTATCACCGAAAGCAGTTCTCAAGCCACCTGCCACGAAGCATTTAACGTCAAGTTCCATAACACCAGATGAGTTGTTAGGATTTAGTGACATTCCTTCGTCGCATCTTCCAACAGTGTACATTGAAAGATAAGCAACAGCAGCCCATTCAGTATTCTTTAATAATCTAGACTTAACTAGAGAAGCATCAAGTTCTCCATGAAGACTGTCTAAAGTACAAAGGTCCGCACAAGTTGTTCCAGAGTTTGGTCCTGAACTATTAAATAAGCAGTCTACCATGTTACTAATATTGTACTTAGCTACCCAAAATCCAGGAATATTAACTTCATGTCCGCCTTCTTCATATTTAAATGCAGGATGAACTTGATATCCTTCAGGTATAACCTCATCATTTGACATGTAGTCTGTAGTACCTTTTAAGAATATAATGTCAATTGCTGATGAAGGAATATTATTATAATCAGTTCCAATATAAAATGTTTGTATCTTATATGCAAACCTAGGAATCCAAACATACAAAGTATTATTCTTTGTCATTGCATTTGCCCAAATTGTAGACTCTTTTGAATAGTTGTACCAGTCTTCCGCATATAAATCATTTACTATGCTAGTTTTGATATCGCCTTTGCCATCAAAATAAGTGTTAACAGCTTGCATTCCATTAACTAGTAAAGGTCTATTAACGTTTTTGTTTGTGTCAAATTCAACTTTAAGATTTGTGTCTAATTTGCTCTCTTGATATGTAAATTCTTTAAACATAAAGTCTTCTGGCTTGTATGTTCCATTGCTTTTAGCTTGCATTGGAGTCTTTAACCTATAAGTACGAGTATTGCCTTGCGCAGTTTTATATACATATGTAGGTGCATAATTTTCAGTATTTGCATAGTCCTCTAACCCCATAATTATAAAGTGCTCTTTAGAAAGAACAATATATTTTTCATCTTCTGATGCATTAGGGTCATCAGTTGCCATGACTGTATCTGCAAAACCAAGCTCCTTTTCATGAGATAATATCGCATAATAAATAGTCATAAGCTTGTCGTTGGTTGCACGCTCTCTAGAACTTTGAACCATCTTTTGGCCATTGAATACAGTAATTGACGATATAAGTACTATTACGATTATAGTTATAACTAATGATATAACAGATATTCCTCTCTTATTCATATCATTCTCCTTCAGTCTCACCTAATATCTTTTCCTTGTAATAATCAAAGAAGCCATCAAAGTCTTCAAAATACCTATCAGTCTTTTTACTACCAACTGTTACTTTATAAATCTTACCCTCTAACTTAAACATAAAGCTAAATCCATCTTGTCCTTGTCTTAGCAAGTCTGCATACATGTCAATATCGCAGTTATTGTAATACTTTCTAAGATTAGCTAAGTACTCATTCATCTCACTTTCAACGACCTCAACGTCATAATTTTCCATAAGATAAATAAGATAAGTTTTAACATTTTTTACAGCATCCTCATACTTCAAAAATCTCTTTGGATAGAACTCCTTTTTAACCTTAAGAATGTCTTTACGAAGTTTTAGAATCCTTTCGTCAAGCTCTTCAGATTTAAGTGAAACTTTTAAAATAATGTCTTCCTCTTCATCAAAGCATGTTAAAAACTTATAAAAGCCATCAACGTACTCACGATTTGTAAACAAGTGCGCTTTAATAGGCTCCTGATCGAAGCTAATATAAATCTTCATCTTGTCCATATTAACTCTATAATAGAAGTCTCTTGGAATACACTCGATTATTTTAAACTTCTCAAGTTCATCATTATATTCGATTATAAGGTCTTCTTGTAAAAGGTTATCATTAATGATACCTATAACGTTAGTATGACCTTCTCTTTTATCTATTAATTCTAGTTTGCCATATTGCATATAGCCATCATATGAACGTTTAAGAAAAACGTTTTTTTCTAGAATTTTTTTCTTTGTTTTTATTGCTAATTTTGGCAATACAATCACCTCAGTTACCTTTAATCATAATATCCCATGAAAATATTATCATTTAGTGTAACTTTTTATCAATAAATGAAAAGGAAAATAAACATATTTGTAACACTTTATATATATTTCTAAGCCTATTGCTCATCATCAAGTTTAAGGATAGACAAAAATGCCTCTTGAGGAACATCAACCTTACCAAACTGTCTCATACGTTTCTTGCCTTCTTTTTGCTTCTCTAATAGCTTTTTCTTACGTGTAATATCTCCTCCATAGCATTTAGCAAGTACGTCTTTACGCATTGCAGAAATTGTTTCTCTAGCGATTACTTTTCCGCCTATAGCCGCCTGAATAGGTATCTCAAACATTTGTCTAGGAATACTTTCCTTTAGCTTTTCAGCCATACGTCTACCACGAGCATAAGCTTTATCTTTATGGACAATTATTGAAAAAGCATCAACCAAATCACCATTTAGCAGAATATCTAGTTTAACTAATTCAGACTTCTGATAGCCTATCATCTCATAATCTAGCGAAGCATAACCTTTTGAACGCGATTTTAAAGCATCAAAGAAATCATAGATAATTTCGTTAAGAGGCATTTCGTACTCTAGAATTACTCTTGTATCGTCCATATACTTCATGTCTTTATATACGCCACGTCTGTCCTGACATAGCTGCATAATATTACCAACATAATCTTTTGGAAGCATAATGCTAGCTTTAACGACAGGCTCTTCCATTGAAGAAATCTCTTGAGCAGATGGTAAATCTGCCGGATTATATAGCTCAAGCATTGTTCCATCTGTCTTATAAATCTTATAAATTACAGAAGGAGAAGTTGTAATTACGTTTAAGTTAAACTCTCTATCAATTCTTTCACATATTATTTCCATGTGAAGAAGCCCTAAAAAGCCGCATCTAAATCCAAATCCCAATGCCACCGAGGTTTCAGGCTCTGTAAATAGCGATGCATCATTTAATGAAAGCTTTTCTAATGCATTTTTTAAGTTCTCGTAGTCACTTCCATCTGCAGGATACATTCCGCAATAAACCATTGGAGTAACTTTTCTGTAACCAGGAAGTGCTTCTTGAGCTTTATTATTTTTCAATGTAATTGTGTCGCCAACATGTATTTCAGAAACGTTTTTAATTGCCGCTGCAATATAACCAACTTCTCCACAAGTAAGTTCTTCACATGGCACATAAGTTCCAACTCCAAAGTAGCCTACCTCAGCTACAGTCTCAGTTTTACCAGTTGCCATGAAGAATATTTCGTCTCCAACTTTAACGCTTCCTTCTTTAATTCTTACAAAAGCAACCGCACCTTTGTAATTATCATAATAAGAATCAAATATAAGTGCTTTTAAAGGAGCATTTTCGTCACCTTTTGGCGATGGAATGTCTGATACTATTCTTTCTAAAACTTGTTCTACATTTAATCCAGTCTTTGCAGAAATTTGTGGAGCATCTTGAGCAGGAATTCCAATAACTCCTTCTATTTCTTCAATTGCCATTTCAGGTCTAGCATTAGGTAAATCGACTTTATTAATAACAGGAACTATCTCTAGGTCATTATCAATTGCTAGATAAACATTTGCAAGAGTCTGAGCTTCAACTCCTTGTGTACTATCAACAACTAATATAGCACCCTCGCAAGCAGCAAGGCTTCTTGAAACTTCATAGTTAAAGTCTACATGTCCCGGAGTATCTATTAAATTTAGAATATACTCATTACCATCTTTTGCAGTATACTTTGTTCTAACAGATTGAAGCTTAATAGTAATTCCACGCTCTTTTTCTAGATCCATGTTATCTAATACTTGTGCTTCCATCTCTCTTTTGGATAAAGCACCTGTCATTTCAATTAGTCTATCTGCTAAAGTTGACTTTCCATGATCAATATGAGCAATTATGCAAAAGTTTCTGATTCTTTCTTGTTTATTCATTAGTCATCCTTTCCATTTTTAACGTGCCCGACATTCTGCGGGCACGTCGTGAATTGAGTAGCTAGTTTATTAATGATTATCATAGTATGGAGCACTTAAATGCTCCGCTACGATTAATTTTTTTCGAAGTCAAAGAACAAATTAACAATTTTTCTTTTTATATAACATGATTGCATTTTCTACACTGTCTTTGTCCTTGATTGGAGCAAACTCATCTTCTCTATTTACTCGATAAAGAATGGTTTTATTTGATAATCCAAATCCATCAAATATAAACATCTCATACTTAATCGAATTAATATCTTTTTTTGATTCATTTCCATTAGTATCTATATATTTGTTTTGCTTTTTAGCATTGTGATATGGAAGCTTAAGAGTATTAATTCTTGTTAAAAGATCTCTGCTCACGTATGAAACGCCAAAGTATCCTTCTTTGTATTTAAGTGTTCCATCTTCACATCTCTCATCATTTTTATCTTTTGGCATATCTATATATTCTATTATTTTAAACTTATCATCTGCATTAACGCAAAGTCCCATTTTCTCTTCAGGGTTCTCTTTGATTATGGTCTTGATTCCCAAGTCAGCCTTATTTGAATAAATATGGCCAAACACAATATCATCAAAAGGATTAAGAAGAATATTATCAACGTTTGCTATAAATAGATATTCAATACCTTTTTCTTCCATGGTAGCTAGCACTTTCTCGTCATGTAAAGCTTTAAATATACCGCCATTGCCATTAGGAGCAAAATATATATTAGACTTATCTTTAAGTGCAATATTCCCTTCTAAGTCTGTTAAAGGCATGTTTCCTTGCTTAAAGAAAACTATTCTGTTCTTATCATAAGTAAAGTAGTTATTGTCCTCAAAAAATTTGATAGTGTCATCATGGTTAATATCTGACGTCATAATAAAACAATATGGATATATATCATACTTGTCATGAGCTTTTAAAAGGTCTTCTACGCAAATTTGGAAAATTGATTTTGTTACACTCTCAGATAGCTTAAGTTTATAAGTTCCTTTAGGACCATCAAATCCAAGCCTTGTACCCTGGCCACCGGCCATAATTAAAACAGCAATCTTGTTTTGTTTTATTGCTTCCTGAGAAATGGAAGAATACTCCTCTACGTCGCTCTTAGAGAAATCAGATTTTATATAAATGTCCTCTAATGGTTCAATATTTGATATTGCACAATTAGTTGTCTCATTATTATACGCAGTTTTTAGTTCAGCAAAATCAATTGAATTAATCTGTTCTATAAGGTCTGTTTTTTCTTCGTCATTTAGTTCATCATAGAATCTTAGCAAATGCATTTGGCCATATTTCTCTAGTGTTTCTTTAACAGAATCAATTTTATTCATAATTAACTCCTTTTATTATTCGTAGTGGCGCACTAATTAACAATATTCGTAGCGACACAGCGAGATAGTGATTTTCATCTCATTCTATCTAATTCGAATCAAAATCGCTATATCGCAAGGAGCATAGGCTTTTCAAGCCGGAGACGTACAGATAGTACGTTGAGGATTTGAAAAGGCGTAGCGACACAGCGAGATAGTGATTTTCATTCGAATTAATAATTTACATCTTTTCTGGGCATTGTATTCCTAGTAATGCTAATCCTTTCTTAATTACGTCTCCCGTAACCTTAGTAAGCAGTATTCTTGCATCTTGCACTGCTTTATCTTCAGTTATAACTTGATGCTCATTGTAAAACCTACTAAATGCTTTTGCTAAATCTAAAAGGTATCTTGAAATAATTGAAGGCTCATTCTTTTGTGCTGATACTTCAACAGTTTCTTTAAAAGTCCCTATAAGTCTAACGACTTCATAGCTTTCAGCGTCATTTAATAAATCAAAATTAGATGCGGTCGGAATTTGTCCTGCTTTTCTCAATATACTTCTAGTTCTTACATAAGTGTATTGAAGATATGGCCCAGTCTCGCCATTAAAGCTTAATATTTGATTCCAATCAAATATCTCATCTTTTATCCTTGAATTTGCTAAGTCGTTAAAAATAACTGCACCAACACCAACTTTTTTCGCAACATCTTCTTTATCTTCTAATTCTGGATTCTTCTCCTCAATTATCTTTAAAGATTTACTAATCGATTCATCAAATATCTCCTCAAGCGTTGTTGCATTGCCCTTTCTAGAGCCCATCTTGTGTCCTTCTTCATCTAGGACTAAACCAAATGGAATGTGTTCACATCTCTTTGCATACTCTTCATATCCCATTTTAGCAAGTGTTTCAAAAATCTGTTTAAAATGAAGTGACTGTTCGGAAGCAACTACATATAGACACTTGTCAAAATGATAAGTGTCAATTCTATATAAAAGCGCTGCCAAATCTCTTGTTGCATAAATAGTAGTTCCTTGTGCTGTAATAATCATGCATGGAGGAATATCTTCGTCCATCATGACTACTTGCGCTCCTTCGCTTTCTACTAGAAGGTTTTTATCTTTCAATTCTTTAATAACTCTATCCGTCTTATCTATATAAAATGCCTCACCATTATAAGAATCAAATTGACAGTTCATCAAATTATATACTTTTTGGTAGTTTTGAAGACTAATCTCAATAATCCACTTCCACGTTTTAACTGTTTCTTCATCTTTTGCTTCAAGCTTTTTAAGAACTTCCGTCGCATGAATTTTGAAGTCAGGATCTTCTTTTTCTATGTTATTATATCTTACATATATCTGCAAAATGGCATTAATTGGATTATTTGAAAAGTCATACTCGTCTTTCCACATATTGTAGCCAGCGATAGTTCTACAAATGCCCATGCCCCAGTCGCCAAGGTGATTTACCCCAACGACGTTATAGCCAAGAAACTTGTAGATTTTATATAATGCATTTCCTATTACTGTAGAACGCAAATGTCCTATATGGAAAGGCTTAGCTACATTAGGTGCCGAATAATCTATTACAATTGTTTTATCCACATTACCTGAAGTCTTTCCATAGTTCTCGCCCTGGCTAAGAGCCTCATTCATAACATCACTAATATATACTTCTTTTTTTATAAAGAAGTTAAGGTATCCACCAGCGACTTCAATTTTATCTATCAAATCATCTACGTAATCTTCACTTGTAAGCTTTGCCTTTATATCTTCAGCTATAGCTTGAGGAGACTTTCTTAACTCTTTAGCAAGCTTAAAACAAGGGAAAGTATAGTCCCCCATATCCGGATTTGGTGGAACTTCAATATATTGCTTTATTGTGCCAGTATCTAAATTTGCAATAGAAGAAATCTTACTAGCAATTTTCTCTTTATAATCAATCATTTTTAGCGCTCCTTATGATATATAAGAACTTATGTTCTTATATCCTAATTCATATAAATTATACCATATTTTACTTAGAATCGTCCACAAAAAGCCTAGACTTTTCACGGCTAACACGCCTCAAAATAGTAGTCTTTTGGGCTAAATTATGGTATAATTCGCTAGAAAGTGAGGTGACTCATACGATTAAGTTTTTAAAGAAAATACTATTTAGCAGAAGCTTTATGACTGCATTACTTATAATCCTACAAATCCTATTTTATGTATGGGTCTATAATGTAGTAAATCAGTATTCTAGAGCTATACATTATTTTGCACTAGTGCTTAGTCTATTTCTATCTATATATATTTTAGGTTTAAAAGGTGGAAAAATTGACGTTAAAATGCCTTGGGTAATTCTAATACTATTTTTCCCTGTATTTGGCTCATTATTCTATTTTCTATTTCGAAATCAAAAGGTTAGGAAAAAGATTAGAAAGAACGTAGAAAGTCAAATATATGCAACAAGTAAAATAACGCACGATGCAGATGATTCTTTCGAAGCGCTTAAAAGTCTAGATAAGGCAGTATATAATCAATCTCAATATATTTTTAAGACAACAAATATGCCAATCTATGATGATAGCACTTCGAAGTACTTTCCTTGCGGTGAAGAATATTACGTTGAACTTATAAAGCAACTACAAGAAGCCAAAAGGTTTATATTCATAGAATACTTCATTCTAAAAGAAGGCATAATGTGGGACACTGTATTAAACATTTTAAAAGTTAAAGCAGAAAAAGGTGTAGACGTAAGAGTCATTTATGATGATTTTGGTTGCATTAACACATTACCACAGAACTATAAAAAAACTGTCGAATCATTAGGTATAAAATGCGAAGTGTTTAACCCTATATATCCTGTCGTAACACTAGCACACAATAACAGAGACCATAGAAAAATTGTGGTCATTGATGGTAAAGTTGGATTCACAGGTGGAATTAATTTATCAGATGAATATATTAATAAGTGGGAGAGGTTTGGTCACTGGAAAGATACAGGCATTATGATTAAAGGAAGTGCAGTAAAAAGCTTTACTTTAATGTTTTTAGAAACATGGCATATCTATAGAGATAAAGATGAAAATATTGAAGCATTTTTGCCCGAAACAAAAAAGGAATTTACAAATAATAGTAAGCAAAAAAGACAAGTTAAAAGTAATGTAGAAAAAGAAAAGCATGAGTTTATTCAACCATACATGTCTACTCCGATGGAAACTGAAGAAATAGTTGCTAGAAATGTATATGTTAATATACTAAATAGTGCCAACAATTACGTTTATATAACAACACCATATTTAATACTAGACCCAGAATTAGAAGAAGCTCTTATTAATTGTGCTAAGCGCTCAGTTGATGTCAGAATAATAGTACCTGCAATACCAGATAAAAAACTAGTATTTGCCGTAACTAGAAGTAATTATGCCACACTACTTAGAGCTGGAATAAGAATATTTGAGTATACGCCTGGTTTTATTCATGCGAAAAACGTTGTCTGTGATGACAGAATTGCAACTGTAGGTTCAATTAATTTTGACAATAGAAGCTTTTATCATAGTTATGAAAATGGAGTTTTCTTATTTAATTCTCCTTCAATTAAAGAAATTCTAGATGACTTTATAAAAACGCAAAAAGTGTCTTACGAAGTTGAAAATGATTATGAAAGTAAAATACCACTTTCAATAAGAATTAAAACAAGCTTATTGAAATTGTTATCGCCGCTATTATAATAAAGCTACATATGGTATTTTTTATGTATTTTCAAGAAATAGCACGTTAATTAGGAATTATCATACTTCCTAATTAACGTGCTATATTGGTTCTTTTTATAAAAGAATCATCTTGTAAAACTTGGACTAGTACTATAATGATCGTTATTTCCAAAAATTTCTATACTATAATCTATGAAATAAATGCCACAGTCCGTACATCTATCCACATGTCCATCCAAGCCCTCACTTCTATAAAGTTCTAAATGATGATTCTCCATTACGCTACCATTATAATCATGTGAGCATTTGCTACAGAAAAAAGTTGGATAATGTTTAGTTAAATCACTAGATGGTCTGAAGCCAGTTATCACATCTATATAATGCGGTTCGTACCTATAAACACCACATATACAGCGTTCTAGATGCTTATCATTGTCAAAATAAGTACAACCATTATTAAAAGAATGTGATTGTCTTGTTTCATTATATCCATGATTTTCTATTGCACAATTAGGATATAGGCACATTCTCCAATGATATTCATCATTACTTAAAAGAATTTCTCCTGCCCTATATGCATGATTTGATGCTGTTTCTATTGAAACTGTTATAGGGGTTGGAGTTGGAATTCGAATTGAAACTTGTACAGGCATAGCTGTAGTTGGGATTGGAGTTCGAGTTGAAACTGTTACAGGCCTAGCTACCTTATAACTACAAATCGTACATGTATTTGATGAATTAAAACTATGGAATCCACTTGAGGCCGCAACTAAACCTTTACCATGATTAGCAATTGTACACCCTGAATAAGCACATTTATACCAATGCATAGAACCATCTTTTTGCCAAACACTTCCTTTTTTATATGCATGTCTTGATGCTGTTTCTGTGGTTGGGGTTCGAGTTGGTACTTGAACTACTACATAACCACAAATCGTACATGTATTTGATGAATTAAAACTATGGAATCCACTTGAGGCCGCAAC
>JAEEYG010000056.1 GCA_016291695.1 Clostridia bacterium
ACTAAATATTATTTGACTTTCAGGATTCTGCAAACAAATCCCCATTTTCTTTCGAATCTCTTGTACGTTCTTTTTTAGTGGCAAATCATCGATTAGTATTTCACCGCTATTTGCATTATAAAAGCCATACAATAATTTAATTAATGTTGATTTTCCAGAACCATTTTTTCCGATTATAGCTACAACTTCGTTGTCTTTGATTTTTAAATCAATGTTTTTTAATGAATACTTTTCGCTTGATTTATATTTAAATGAGACATTATTGACTGATATCATTATTTGAAGCAATCTCCTTTTTGTATAGTGGAGTAAGGTATTTTTCAATTATTAAGAAAATAGCTATATGAATTGGGATGGTAATTAAGTTTTTAACTACTCTTGAACCTAAAAGAGTAATAAAGGCTTTGCCAGATGTTATGCTAGTCCAAAGTGTATTTAACCCAATATTTATTATTATTCCAACCAATACAACAGATATTATGGTTTTTATGACAAATGTTTTCGTAGAAACTTCTTTGTCTTCTGGCTTATATAGTAGTAGTCCATAAATAATTGCTGCAATTGCTGTACTAATTGTGTAGCCTATGAAAAAAGGCCCCGTTGGGAACAAAGTAGCACCAATTAAGTCACCAAGTATATTTAAAATTACTACATACTTTAATCCAAGCCACGTTGCGCAAAGCATTGTTGGAACAAAAGCAAAACTTAGTTTAAATAAAGGTGTTTTTAAAGAAAGAAATCTAGATAGTATAATCTGCATTGCTAGTAGTAGTGATGTTATTATTATTTTTTTTCTTTTTGACATAAATAATCCCTCCTAAATATACTTGCTTTTTATAGTCAGCATATTATATCACAAAGATTTTAATAATAAAACTTTTGGATTTAATATGTGAGATTAAAAATTTACATAATTTTGCATGTCTCTATTGAATATTATGTAAATATATGATATTATAACGGCGCAACAGAAAAATCTGTAGCTGCCTTTTCTATTAACAGGGGCAATCACCAACTTACCGGAGGGATTCTTATGACAATACTATATGCTATCCTTGGTAACTTATGTATACTACTTTTTGTTGGCTTTATCGTGGCGCTTTTTGGTAGAGAGTGTTCCCAAACGCTCTAGTCAAAATGTAGCAAGTGGTGCTTGGCATTTTCTATATCCTTAACGATATCGTTCATGGCAACATATACAGTAGCAGTTGCTATTGGAGTGTTTAGCCTAGACTATATACTTGCGCTTATGTGGCTAGCTGTATCAATTATGCTATACTTCGATAACAAGAAAAAGAACTCAAAGAGTGAGTGAAAATGAAAAGGGCAGGAAGTTTCAACTTCCTGCCTATTTTTTATGGGTCATTAAACCGAATGAACAACACATACAATTCCGAAAACAGGTGATAACCGATTTTGGGAGTTTTGGAGATAGAATCCACGTTGTATGCTGAGATGATCAGGTCTAGGATACTTGCGTCTCTTTTGGCGAGCTCATTCATTGCGTTATAAGTAAGTTTGAGCTCGATACTAGAGATTCCTGGAAAAGTGACTCGAATGTAGTCTTCGTAAGGGTCAAATCTGACAAAAACGTTTTGAATGTCGGTGTAGAAGCGGTCTTCCGAAAAGTGTTCATCCTTGCGTGGTAGACGTCCCTCAATTATCATAGTTTGTTCTGGATTCCGAAACCACATAGTTAATTCTCCTTTCGATATTATTCTTGGGATTGACATAACCTCTTTTGACATTGCCACTATACCATGTTTTTGAGAATTTGTAAACATTATTATGTTGACCTTTCTCGGAGTTTCATATATAATGACCTCGACTAAATACTTGTCTTTGCTGTGTTTTCACAGCAGCCTACTATTGTGGAATAATACAAAGGAGGAAAACAATATGTGCAATAATCCTATCACAGTTAAAGTATTTGGCTACTATTTGGGACAGCTTCGGAAAAAACTCTTAAGTGATGAGAGCGCATCTTTTCTTTCTGACTCGTTTGTACTTATGCTTCTTGAAAGGGACTTGCTGAACAGTAAAACGTCTTCATACTCAACTATTAATGCCCTTTTTAGGGACGAAGAAAAACCTATTGAACAGGTCGCAGAAGAACTTCACTCGGAATTACTTAAGCTTTACATGGATTATCCAGATAATGAAAACAAGGAAAATGCAATCGGGGAGCTTCATTTGGCATTGAGAATAAAGAATTTACTCAGGCTTATAAAGTATTCTTGCACTATCATTAATGAAGCTGGTAAGAAAAAATCAGTTTTTCAGCTTCTTGATGCTCTTGATGTCATAAAGGCAGACAATTCCTTAAATCCAGCCAATTGGGTATATATTGACTTTGATAAGTTTGTTCTTAAGGTTCTCTTCTGTACTAGCACCGATAATTGCCTCGACTTCATTTGCCCCATAACAAATTATCGGCTTACAGAGGTATTCAGTATTAACAGTGGCTTTAGGAAAGCTCCACTACTTATCCTGAGCGAGCTAAATTATTTGAGTTCAATCCGTAACCTGATTAATAAGCGTATCAAGGAGGCGGGAATAGATGAATTGTCTAGTGCATCTCGTAGTCTTGCTAGTATTCTTTATCATGGAAGATATATAACCAATTTTGAGACTACTTGCACTAGTACTTTCAAGGAATTACAGAAAAGAATTAGAAACTATATGACACAGCACAAGTATGATGACTATGAAGTTGTTATAACTGCAGAATATGTGCCGATGAGGTGCTATGGCGTTGCAGTTTGCTTTAAGCTCTTTGTATTTGAAAAAGTCGAAGACGTCGGCTACGTTCTTCAGAGCTTTATTTCTGGAAGCATGGAAGATACTGTTTCTGTTAACATCTTCTATACAAAAGCAATTTCATGGTTCTTCATAAGTGATATTCTTCATACTTGTCTGGACTTCTTTAAACTTGGGGCAAAAGAAGAAACTCTTGAAAAGCCGGATTCATTTGCGCCTCGAGGTGAAAAGATATACTATACCGTTAAGATGCTCGAAGAAGCGTTTGATCCAGACGAAGTCCCACCTGTTGTACCCAATGTCATCGTCTATCCACAATAAAAAATCGTTCTGTTATTAAAAACTCCCTCAAAATCGAGGGAGTTTTTATTATTTTTAAGTAAAAGAAGAATTGTTTCAAAACTAATAAATCTATTTAACAAAACTATTAAATAAGATGTTTGTAATGATTAGAAGTGATAATGTTTTTAGGAAAGATTATTTTTAGGAGGTAGTATAAATTGAAAAAGTCACTTGGTTTACTTATTTTGGTTTTAATTCTTTCTGTTAGTACTGTTTTTGCAGATTTAGTCTCTATACCAGTGAAAAAACCATTAAGAACTTTCACAGATTTTGATTCATCACATTGGGCATATGAGTATGTAATGAAAATGGTCGAAAGGGGCGTAATTGATGGCTACGCAGATGATACTTTTAGACCTGAGGGCAATGTATCTAGAGCAGAATTTGCTAAGATAATAGTTTTAACTCTTGGACTAGATGTATCTCAAGGTGCATCTAGCAGTGGAATGAAGAACATTTTTGATGATGTCCCTGATGCGCATTGGGCAAAGAATTATATTTTAGCTGCAAGTCAGTATTTAACTGGATATTTAGATGGGAATACTATTACATTTGAACCAGAAGCAAAAGCAACAAGAGATGATATTGCAGTTGCAGTTGTAGTTGCTTCAGGTCTAAAGGATGCTAAGTTTAACCCAGATACAATCAAAAAATTTAAAGACTATGAAGATATATCAGAAGACATTAGAAATTATATTTCAATTGCTGTTGAAAATGGAATCATTAATGGATACAACGATGGAACATTCAGACCTAGTGCATATTTGACTAGAGCACAGGTTTGTAAACTTATGGTTAGTTTATTAAATGTAACTGAAGAAAAACCTATTCCAACAACTACTTCAATTATTTGTAAGCATGAAAGCACTGAATTGAGATATGTTTCTTTTGGTGAAAATGGTCATAAGGCAGAATTTGTGTGTAAACAATGTGGAAAAGCAATAGGAACGGCAAAATCACCTAGTCCTCACAAGTTTGTATTAAATTCTGATGTAGAAATTTGTTCACTTTGCAGCTATTCTAGAAAGCAAGTTAAGTTTGGAGATGAATTGTTTGCTGGAATCGTTGAAAAAATTGGCAGTGGTAGAACTTCATCTTGGGCACAAATTGATGGAGAAAAGCGCTCTGTTGATTTTAGCAATTCACGCTCTATTGTAAAGAGTTACTTGGATTTAGGTGGCTTAGATAAAACTTTTGTTTTATACAATGAAGCTAGTGATGGAAGAATTCTAATTGTTGGTTCACTTGAAAATACAATGTTATCTGGTGCCTCTATTGTAAAAGCTCATGAATCTACATTGATTCAATTAGAAGAAGGATTACTTGCAGGCGATATAGATATAGGAAATGCTGATGATAGTAAAGTTGAAAAGTATAAGAACTATAAAATCTTTTTAGTTGATGCTAGTGTTAACAAAGACGATAAAGTAGAATTTGATAGCGCAGAGTTGCGTGGAAAAGGGTTATCAGCTGGTATATACGATAAAGGTTGTAGAGTAATAGTTTATGATAAGCTAGAAGCCATATTCATTATCCAAGTTGAAGGTGTCGATGAGAAAGACACAATAGATGCTGATGGCAGGGTAACTTATTTTGAAGAAGGTGGAGAGAGTGGAGAGGATGTAGAAGGACCAGAAATCACACCTATAGCTCCAGATGTTCCTGTAACTACGAAACCTATTCAACCTACAAATGTTCCTAGCCCTACACCAATACCTACGCAAGAACAACTATTTAAGGACATATCATTTAATACGAAAACATTAAAGTTAGATTTGGGAGTTGATTGGGAGAAATATCAATATGCATCTTTAAGTAAACCAATAGTTATATATTCACCTGCACAGAGGATTCTATCTTATGAGGGCAACACGGCATATTCTCGTGATGAAAAAACTGGCGAAGTGAAATCAAATTCTTATGCAGTATTCAGAAATGAAAATGTAGTTACGTTTAGAGTTATGCAAAAATCAGATCATAATAAATACTATGACATGCAGTTAAAGAATCCATTCCTTGTAGAATTCGAGAAAGTAGAGAATAGTGATTTTGACAAAAAAATGTTGATTCGTGTACCAAAGGCTTATAATAATATTTCTAGAATCCAGTACAGAGTAGATGAAGAAAAATGGCAAAATGCTGATTTTAGCTTTGAAGGTAATTTATTCTATTTTGCTGAAGTTGATATAAGTAGGTGTAATACTAAGCAGCAATATACATTTACAGCTAAAGTTACAGACGAATATGGAAACGAGTATGAAGAATTTACTAATTTTGAGAGTAAGCTATTTGTAACACCTCGTCCAACGAGTACGCCTAAGCCAACTTCAATACCTTTTGGTGATTTATTAGCAACTTATTCAATTAACTATTCAGCAAGTAATACTAGATTGGCAAACAATATTTCATTAGCTGCTCAAAGAATTAATGGAACAATACTTAATCCTAATGAAGAATTATCATTCTACGATAGGCTAATGTATATTGGAGGAAACGAAGGTTACACAGATGATCATGAGGGAATAACTCATGTAGCATCAGCATTATATAATTCTGCATTATTAGCAGATTTGCAAATAACGGAGAGAAAAGCTAGCAAGTATTATCCAGAGTATGTAAATTTGGGATTTGACGCATTAGTAGAATGGG
Organism: Clostridia bacterium; assembly: GCA_016291695.1. Classification (GTDB taxonomy): domain Bacteria; phylum Bacillota; class Clostridia; order TANB77; family UBA1234; genus RGIG6105. Next base: position 5,752 of record JAEEYG010000056.1, read on the forward strand.
GGAAATCTTCAAATTTAAGAATTTTTAATACCAGAAAGAAAGCCATCAAGATTGATGCAAAAGCGAATAATGGTAAATTAACAGTTTCTATATTAGGTAAAAGAGAAGAAAATGAGGCAAAGTTTTCACTAGAATTTAATATACTTGCCGAGTATGAGCCAACTACTATGTATGAAGTTGATACTAGCCTTAAGCCAGGCGAACAAAAGGTTATTCAGGCTCCAGTAAAGGGATATGAAGTTGAAACCTACAAAGTATATAGAGATTCAAATAATAAACAAATTAAGAAAGAAACGCTTTCGAGAGATAAGTATGAAGCAAAGAATAAGATTATTGCTGTTAGCGATCCTTTAATCCTTATAACACCTACTCCAAAGCCAGTGGCTACACCAATTCTAACACCTATAGCATCGCCTAGTCCTACTTTAGCACCAACTCCAACTCCACTTGCAATTGTTTCTCATCCTAATTCTTTTAATGCAGGAGAAGTGGTTAAGGTAGTATTAAATAGAGCTCCAAAGGCTTCAGAAAATGTTATGGTATTTTACCAATTTAATGATAAAGGTGCATCATTACAAATTCAAGGAACTACTATTGAGCAAAATGTTATTATGATTCCATATGTACGCTTAATAGCAGCATATAACCAATCAAAGTCTAACAGTGGTGCATTACAAGATAACAAAGGAATATTTACAATTAGAATTGAAGTTCAAAGAGGCGCTGTTACAAATGTATTAAAAGTATTCCCAGTTAAAAAGAATGCACCAACAACTGCAATACCTTCACCTACTTCATTGCCTCAACCATCAAAACCAGGAAAAGTAGCAATTATAGATATAATAAATGGGGTTACAGAACCTCAGGATAATGATGAATTAGTTTTTGATTCGAAGACATTATCAATTGATTTAGGTAAAAATTGGGAAAAGTATACGGCATACTCATATAATGGATATGTTCCTAGTCAGAGGTATTTAGCTTATAATTCATCGTCATCAAAGTATAGCAGTGATTATAAGAGAACGGATGGACTTGGCCTTAGTGATGGCAGAGCTTCTTGTGAATTTGAACATATGGTAAGAGATTTTTCTGTTGAAACAATTACGTTGACTGCATATTCTAATAGTGGCAACAAATCGATTTCATTCAAGAATCCATTTGTTATTAAAACGACAGGCGCAACTGATATGGAGTATAATTTCTTAAATACAGGTTCTAAGATTTCAGTATCGTTTGAAACAATTAATGCACTTAAATCGGTTGAATACTATTGGAGAGATAACAATTCAATTATCAATAATTTCCCAACTGACAAGGCTGTTAATAAAAGTAGTATAGAAACGGTAGTCCCGGATTTTGGCAATAAAGATTATGCAGAATTAATTGTTAAAATAACAGATATATATGGAAATAGAAAAGAGCTTTCATATTGGGTAATTAATAAGAAAGTGGCAGATTTGGATTATGAAGTATATGCTGTGACAAGCGTTGGTGTTGATTCTTTACATGATGAATCTTATACGGGTCAGAACACATATTATATAAGCTTGGTAAATCCAAATAATATTGTTGAAAGATTAACTTTGGCACCAGATGTTAAAATTCCAGATGAGCTTAAGAAGAGTAATGTAATTAATAATAAACAACCTATATTTGTTGCAGTTGGATTAGATAAGGATAACAAGGTTGGAAATATCGTTATTCTTAATGAGTGGCATGGTACTATAAGTGGTATGATGCCAGATGGTGAAAGCTGGATACTTCTTAATGGTAAATTCTTTAAGGGGTATAACTATATTTTAAATTACGATTTAAAAGACGGGCAGCTACTAAATGGCTCTCATGCGTGGGCAGAGGGATTAGATTATTATTCTCAATTTATTATAATAACGTCAAAACCATATTTTGGTGATGGCAATGGTGCATTATCATCATTCATTACAGGTAGAAGCTTATCTAGAGACTTTATTAATAATTTGTCAGGTAAAATAATCGGACTTGAAGATGGGCAACATGTTTTACATTTATTTGTTGCACTTGATAAATAAAGTATTATAATAAGTAGTATAAACATGGCGGAACATCAACTAAGCTTGTTGTTTCGCCATTTATTTTGGAGAGAAACATGTCAAAAAAGAAGTTTGAAAAAGATAAGAAACTTGATTATATAAGCGTTCTGCTATGTCTTGCTCCATTTATTACGGGACTATTTTCTATATGGAGTTTAGCATTGTTTTCGATTTTATGCTTAGGCGGAATAATATATAAGGTAATAAAGAATAAAAAGATTATAATGCCGTATGGGAGGAATTTGGTATTTATATTAGTATACTTGCTTTCTTTTTTTGTTGTGCAATTTTATGCAGTAGATAAGGGAATGAATTTGCTGGCCTGTTTTAAGAACTTGGCTATAATCCTTTTTGTTTTTCTGTATGTACAACATGAC
>JAEEYG010000006.1 GCA_016291695.1 Clostridia bacterium
AAGATACCTTGATGTTGTCCTCCATCACGTCAACAGGGCTTTCATCATCCATATAGCTATATCCCCTTGCCTTTGGATTATGGAAGTAAATACTATTTCTTAGTAAAACTCCTGTTGGGTTATCATTTGAAATGGTAACTCCTCTTTCAACATCAGGCAAATCAAAATACTGAATAGCATCAGGATCTATTCCAGTAATTTCTATATATGATTGATATTTACCACTTTTAAGATTTGCAGAAACGGAAAGTAATGGACTTACTGCTCTAACGTGGTCAATATTTTTAATTTTTTCAACCGTTACATCATCTAATTTATTTTTTTTAACGATACCAGTATCAAAATCATAGTCATTATTATTTATTCTAATTAAAGTTAAACTACCCCATTCTTCAAGTTGCTTAGTATAACTCTCTTGTAGAGCAAGACCTAATGATAGCATTATAACAATGGAAAAAGCACCAATTGCAACACCAACCATAGTAAGTGTTGTTCTAAGTTTTCTTCTCCATAGATTTTTAAATCCCATCATTGTAAAATCTGAAAATTTCAAGATATCACCTGCCTTATATTAAAGTAAGCAAAAACTACTTTACTACTGCCTTTTTGCCTCTTAAAAAGCCTAAAATTCCTCCAACAATTACACATATTACTACTACTATAATCATTACATGAAGGTTGCCAGAACTAGGTACATCTTCAATTTCAGGTCTAGGGCTTTCAGTTTTTTCTGTTGTTTCTACATTACTAGCTACTTCTTCAATGGTGCTATTGATGCTTTCCTCTGTTTCGCCACTTTCAATAGTTTCTAAATCATCAATTAAATTGTTTTCCATGATAATCTCCTTTAAAACTAAATTTCGTCTTCAAATTTCTTTAAAAATACTTTTTTAGTAATAGTTCTAACCAAAATAAAAGTTACTAATAGTGCACCTAATCCAGCTAGAATAATTTGCCATGTTTCAAATTGAACCTCATCTTTTTGAGCTGGAGTATCAATATCTAATCCTTCAAGAGGATCTTCATTATATACTTCTTCTGCTATTGCTGTTGCTTCAATATCTCTTTTAACATCTATTGTTCTTCCAGAAGAATCCTCAAAGCTAAGTATTAAAGTACCAATGTTCTTTCCTTCCTTAGTAGGCTTTACCTCAATATCATAATAATCTGAAGAACCAGCCTGCAAGTTTCCAATATATGTAGTTTCTTGAACAGGAACAAGATCACCAGTTACTGTAGCAATCAAATTTGAAACAGTAGCTTTACCCATGTTAACATATTCAAAAGATAATGATGTAGGTGTATCAACATATCCTTCTGAAACATATGCTGAATTTATTACAAGTTTTGAAAACTCAGTTACTGGAATATTAAGTGTTTCTCTAGATGTATATTCCACACCTTCATAATCCTCATAGTCAAAATCAACATTAACAGGGTATGAATTTGAAAGTAAATCTTGTTTAGCTTTCAAACATAAGCTTTTACTTACACTTGAGCTCTTACCCATTGATTCAACATAAAAAGTATTACTGCCATTCGTAATAATAAATGCTCCTTCAGAACTATTAATTGTTATTTTAATATTTCTAATGTTAGTATCTTTACTTGTATTTCTAAAGGTAAAATTGAATGCAAATGTATCACCTGCAACGATAGTATTTTTAGAGTAATTATATGAAGAAACTATTACTTTTGGTTTTGCGTAAATTGGCTTTTCATCTTTCTTTTCTTCTTCTTTTTTATCTCCAGAATCTTTTTCAGGTATTTCTATATTTGTTATATAAAGTTTTTTGGTTGCTGTATGATCGTTTCCATCATAATCTTTATATGTTACAGTAACTGTAAGAGTATTATTAGGTGTTTCAATAGAATCTGATATTAATAAGTCAAAACTTGATGTAACTTGGCTTTTGTCTTCTCTTGTCTTTCTTTCTATTGTTCCTACATAAACATAATCTCTTGAGTCTATTGGCATGATTTTAGAATCATCAAATCCATCAATCTTAACTTCTGTTTCATATGCTTCGCTTCCACCAATATTGTTAATATCAAAATAAGCAGTAAAAATATCTCCAGCTTTTAGTTTATTTTTACTATACCTAATATTTGAGATATTAAGAATAGGTTTTGTCTTCTCAGAAACAACTTTAAAATAAACACTTTCTTCTCTTGAAAATGCTTGAGAATAAGAATTTTTATATTCTATTTTAAACTTAAGTGGATAAGTTCCTATTTTAGCATCATCAGAGACTTTAATTCTGAAAGTATATGATGCCTTTTGATTTTCTTTAAAAGTTAGGTTTGTATATGATAAAGGTCTTTCATATATAAGAACTTTATGATCTTCTAATTGAGGTGTAATCTTTAAGTCTTTAGCTGTAAATCTACTTTTGTTCTTAAATTCGATTTTCATTTCTAAAGTATCACCTGGGTCAACTTCTTGTAACTCGTCAGAAAGAATAAATACTATATCAGGAAATCTTTCTTCACTTCTATTCTTTCCATCAGAAAATCCAGCTTCATAGCCATCAGCATATGCATCAACATAAGATGAATATCCTTCTTCATCATCAGCACAAAATGCAACACTTATAGATAATACTAATAGCATAACAATAATTAAACATAGTTTCTTACTCATTATTACTTCCTCCATTACTACCTAATGCTTATTATTTTTCCATCATGAACTTCAATAATTTTATCTGCGTACTTTGCCATTGTAGGGTCATGAGTAACCATTACAATAGTCATATTTTTATCTTGTGCCATTTTCTTTATAATTCCCATTATTTCATGGGAAGTTTTACTATCCAAGTTTCCAGTTGGTTCATCAGCAAAAACTACTTCAGGGTCTGAAACAAATGCTCTTGCAATACCAACTCTTTGTTGCTGACCACCACTCATTTGTGTTGGTTTATGTTTCATTCTTTCTTTTAAACCAACTTTTTCAAGAAGCTCAATTGATTTTACTATTCTCTTAGATTTCGGTACTTCTTTAAAAATCATTGGCATTTCAACATTTTCAATTGCATTTAATGAATTAATCAAGTTATATGCTTGAAATACAAACCCTAAGTATTTTTGCCTAAATTTAGCAAGCTGATTTTCACCCATTTTAGTAATATAGTGATTTTTGATTTTTATTTCACCAGAAGTGGCCTTTTCAATTCCAGCCATAATATTAAGTAAAGTTGATTTTCCGTGAACCAGATGTACCAAGAAGACAGCAAAATTCACCTTTATTTATAGTAAAGCTGACACCATCTAATGCCTTTACTGATTCGTTGCCAATTTTATATACTTTTTTAACATCATTAACTTCAATAATCACATTACTATTTTCATTTTGTTTATTAACTTCTATACTGTTTTCCATAGATAATCTCCTCATTCATATAGAATAAAGCACCCCATAGTTTAATAGCGTAAACTCATTTTGTCAATAAACTAACAAGGGGATATCTCTTAAAAGCCTATACTCAGGCTCTTAAGAAATATCCCCTTAAATATTTTAAAAATGTTTTATGTTAACCTATCGTGATAGCTTCAAGTTCTTCGTCTTCAATCTTTTCCTTTTCTAATAGAATACTTGCATTAAAAGTTACTAACTATACTAGCTTAACGCCAATACCAATTGCTCCATATTTATCAATCTCTTCTTTAGAGTAAAATTTAAGCATAAAATCTGGATTTGCTTCTTCATCTTTATCAAATCCTAATCTAGTTTTATCGAATTCTTTAAATAATTCCTCAAAATTAGAGTAAATATGTAGTGAAGTAACTAATACATTAATAACTTGACCAGTCTCAATGTTTGAAAATTCAATAGTGTCACCAACACTAATGTTTCTTCTTTTTTCATCATAAAGCCTTAATTCAATATTCTTTTCGCCTGATTTTATTTTGTAAAAAGGTTTTTCAGTTAAACGCATTTTAAACTCCATAACATATCCTCCTTATAAATTTAAACTAGATTATAATATGCTAAACCATCCGAGAATTATTCTATCATAATTAGCCAAAAGTAACAATAAAAATGGCCCGAAAGTATAGCATACTTTCGAGCCAGAAACTGGTCTAACATGAAACCAAAACTCTGTGAAAATCGATGAAATCCTCTCGGCTAATGTCTGGAAGCTCACCAAAACGTCTGTAGTAGAGTTTAACCAAGCAGATTGCCTTAGCCTGGGTGTTTATACTCTTAGCAGGGTTGAACTCAATATCGGTGAAATACTTGTACTTCTGAAGTTCCTTCAGGTCGTCACTGCTCAAGCAGCCTCTGCATGCCTGATAATAGAGAAAGTCGTAGAACACAGACACCGGCTCAAGCGGCCAATCCACACCACGATACTGAAACTTTACCAAAGGTCCAGATGTCCTGAGTCTTTCGTCTCTCTTTGCGTCACGAGGAGAAACCTTCAAAAGATCCAGATATGGCCCGCCATGTAAAAAGACTTTGCTACTCTGAAAGGCATTCTCAAGCGAAATCCCGTCAATGCTGAGATTAAAGGCACTCAGCCTTTTCCCAAGCAGGGTTAGGGACTTAGTGCTGACTTCCAAGCACAACCCTGGAAGCATCTCATGCATTCTTGCCACGTTTTTTTGTTTTTGAGACAGGGCAAACCCTCCAGCCCACTCAAACTCTACATTCTTTTTGGAAACAATGCCGTTGGAGACGTAAAAAGCTGGTCTTAGAGCCATGTTCTCCCTCCTAAAATGATTTTTTCGTTGAAATTATATCATTTCTTTTACTTTATGTCAACTTGTAAAAATGGCAAAAAAAGCTCCCAAGAGCCAAGCCCTTAGGAGCCAAATATAGGTCTAGATTCCCTTGGTCATTTCGTAAGACAAATCGTTATAGAACCTATCGTACTGCTCAAAAAACTTCTCATATACAGGATTCCTATCCATGTTGTGAATATAACTCAAGAGAATTACGAGAACAGCCATTCCCTCAGAATTGAACTTACCACTTCTCACCTCTTCATTGAAAGACTTTGCATATTGGAGTACAGCGCCCGTAAGGTCAGGAGTAAGAGCTTCATAGTTTCCGTCTCTCATTTGAGTAATGAGGCCATTGCCATCACCAAAAAGAAGCTGCTTAATAGTTTCAATTGTTACCATTTCATTATCCTCCTAATATATTATTTTCGTTAAGTATTATACACTATTTACTATATTATGTCAACAGTTATCTACTATCACCACTTGGAGAGCCACCTGGCTCGGCACTTTTTCTAAATAGTTTCTGCATTTGATTTAAACTATTTAAAAAAGCTTTTTCTTCGCTAGATAAGTCTTCTCCTCTTTTCTTTTTATCCGATATAGTTTTAAGAGCAGTTTGCACCATCTCTACAGGACTGCTCCCTTGAATACCATCAAATAGAGAATGAAACTTATTAACAAATGATAATGCATATATATTTTTCATGCTTTCTTTTGAAATGCTCTCCTGCAGAATGTTTATAAATGTCCTTAACTTACTATCTTGTTCTTTATCTAGTTCTTCCGGTAAGTCTTTGCCAAAAGATGTAGACCATAGTATTTTGCGAACATCATCCTTGTTAGGAGTCTTATGCGTTGAAACAATACTAAGCGCAGCATCAAAGTATTTTATTAACGTACGTTCTACTGGACTAAGCTCAGGAACAATGATACCAGCTTCCCTCTCTTCTCTATACCTTTTTTCTCTCTCTTGAATAGTGGTTCTTATATCATCAGGACGCTTAGAAAATATACTAGAAGTTAGTAATCCGTCTTTTTTAGTGCCTGATACATCAAACCCCTCTCTATTATAACCCAACGGATCAAAAAATGACTCTCTACCTTTCTCGTCTGTAACAACACCTCTATAGACTAGTGGTGGAGGAATCTCTTGGCTATCATCATCTGGACTAACTTTAACACAAACACCATCTGGTCCAAATGCAAAACAACTTTCACCAATTCGTCGATAACTATAACGATTAGCATTAATAGATTCCATTCTCTCTTCAGGATGTTCTCTATAATA
>JAEEYG010000057.1 GCA_016291695.1 Clostridia bacterium
AATTGTTAGTAAGATTGATATCGACTCTGAAGAAGAACTTGAAGGAGCTACAATGCAAATTCTTGACAAAGAAGGAAATCTTGTAGAAGAATGGGTATCAACAACTAAAACACATATGATTGAAGGCTTAAATACGAATGAAGAGTATACTTTAAAAGAGACGATTGCCCCAGAAGGTTATTTAATTACAAAAGATACAACATTTACAATAGATGAAAATTGTAAAGTAACAACAATTGGAACTACAACAATTGATGAAACTGGAGAGACAATCATCTTAATTGAAGATAAGAAAACTTCTGTAGCGATTATTAAAGTTGATATTGCTGATGATAAGGAACTAGAAGGTGCAGTACTTCAAGTAATCGATAAAGATGGTAATATAGTTGAAGAATGGACATCTACAAAAGAGGTACATGTTATCGAAGGATTAAAAACCGGTGAAGAATATACATTAAGAGAAAAAATTGCCCCAGAAGGTTATGAAGTTACTTCAGATACTACATTTACAATTGATGAACATGGCAATGTAATGACATCAGGAAGTATTGCAAAGGACTCAGATGGAAAAATTGTAATACTTGTTAAAGATAGTAAGATACCACCATCAATACCACCTTCAACACCTCCAGAGAATCCACCTACAGCTGATTATTTTACTCTATACGTAATGTTATTTAACTTATTCATACTTGGATTTGGATGTGGTATAGCATATCTACGTAAATACAATGTCATTTAGGGACACCCCTTTTTAACGTAACATAATTGAATATTTTTGGGGACAAAACTATCGTTAATGTTAGTTTTGCCCTCTTTTTTTCGTCAATCAGGGACAGCCATCTTTGACGTAACATAAAATAATATATATATAAGGAGAAGCAATGAGAAAACCACGTTATTACTATGAATCAAATTTTTATCGTATTATGGTACAAGGAGATGAAAAGAAGTTTATTATTCAAGAATACAAGAGCAAAGCAAAATTAAAAAAGATAGGATTGAAAAGCGGTGTTATGTAACGTCAAAAAGGGTTGTCCCCAAATGATTGTCTCCAATCGATTCTCAATTTACACATTGTTCTCTTATAATATGATATAATTGAAAATAGATTTAGTTAATAATTAGGAGGAATCGTAAATTATGAACAAAGACAATGGCAATTTTAAACTAATAGGTGGCTTATTAGTTGGTATGCTAATTGGTGGAGCAACTGTAGTAGCTGCGAATCAAGCTATTCGAGCATTACAAAATACTGAAATAAAAATTAGCTTAAATGGACAAGTTCAAACATTCAAAGATGAAACTACAGGAGAAGTTCAATATCCACTTACATATCATGATAGAACATATTTGCCTTTAAGAAACGTGGCGCAACTTGCTGGATTGAGCGTTGATTATGATACTAGTTCAAATACAGCAATATTAAAAGGAAATAGCAATAAACTTATAGTTACCTCTCCTTATGGAACAAAAAGTAGAAAAGAGAGAGAATATACAACATATAAGAATAATTATTTGGTTTCTTTAATTAGAGAACACTATAATGATAGTGGTGTTCAATCACAATTAGTAATCGAAGAAGTACCGGGATTAAAAAAACATGAATTTAGTGTTGCTATGAACAATGAAACGGATGAGTTTCTATATGAAATCAAAAATGATGAAATATTTGTTACAGAGTATATTCCGTTTCCAGATGCCGAAAAACGTCCAGATTATGCATACAAATTATTTAGAGTAGATTATAAAATTACTGAATACTATGGTACATTTAAAGAAGAAATAATTTCTATAGACTTGGGAGATACTAAGTTATCAAGAAATAGAATACCAACTGAGTCGGAAATTAAGAGTTCTTTAGAAATCTTAAATAATTATAAAGATAGAATTAAAGATAGTTCTGAATGGTTCACTTTGAATTCTGTGCACGCAACTATTCCAGCTGTACCAGGTGCATATGTTGGTGAATTTTATTATTTTGATGATGATGGTACTTATTACTGGGGAGCAAGCGAGTATTATAATGACCAAGAATATGTTGCATCAACAGGAACATGGTCGAAAGAAAATGATAAACTGATTTTAAATGCTTCTCATATGTTGTTCTTAAAAGGAGGAAAGCTAGTACCTCAAAGTAATCCTAATGGACTATCTAAAAATGAATTAATTGATTATAAAGAAACTATTGTTTGGGGGCCAAGTGTAGAAACTTATGAATTGAATTTTGTTAAGCAGTACGATATTGATGAACTTAACTTACATGAATACGAATATTTAATGAATGGAGAAACATGGTACTCAAATACTAAATTTAATATGGATGATAACCCTTGGATAAGGAGACTTAAAGAACTTAAAGAAAATTATAAGTTTTTAGGAGGATATTCATATGCTATTGAGAATGAACAAGACACGGGGTATAATATATATGTTAATTTCGAAAATATAGAAGATTTTTCAATTATTGGGTCATATGAAGGAGAAAATATATGCACTATAAAAGGAACTTATAAAACTAATAACAATATAATTACATGTAATTTTAATAATTTTACAATGGAATCAACTGGAGAAAAATATGATTTAAAAGATAGTGAAATGGTTTTAGAATATAATGATTTAGGATTAAAGGTAATAGATTGGAAATACAAGTCAGATGAATTTTCATATTCATATGGTCATGCTTATTTTGCAACTGATTTTGTTAATATTGGTGATGTTTTTCATCTTATATCAACTTAGTTATTTAAAAAGTTCATAGCTCTATTCTGTGATCTATTTATTGTGTTTATTGTTTATTCATATAATTATGATTATCATTTTAAATTGAACAAGAAGTATGTTATTCATATATGAAAATAATTGTTTTTAATGGAGGATTTTTTATGAAAAAAAAGATAATGATATTGCTGATTATCACTTTTTTATTTATGATGAATATGTCAACGTTGATTGCTGATGAAGTACCATTTTATATAACAATGATAGTAAATAGTGAAGGTGGCTCAATTACCTCAGAACAAGGCGGAATTAATACAAAACAAGGTTTTGCAACACATGTAGAAAAAGGCAAAGAACTAAATATTTATTTAAGTCCAGATGAAGGATATGAAATAGATAAAGTATTAGTAGATGGCAATGCAATTGATCTAAAAGAGCTGGTATATGAAAAAGATAATCCTAACGGTTCAAGTAAGGATGGAGTAGCAATTTATACATTTAAGAATGTTAATAAAGATCATACGATAACAGTAAATTACAAGCTGAAGTCAAAGTCAGAAGAAACACTATTTTATATAACAATGATAGTAAATGGCGAAGGCGGCTCAATTACTTCAGAGCAAGGCGGAATTAATACAGAACAAGGTTTTACAACACATGTAGAAAAAGGCAAAGAACTAAATATTTATTTAAGTCCAGATGAGGGCTATGAAATAGAGAAAGTTTTAGTAGATGGCAAAGCAATTGATTTAAATGAGCTGGTATATGAAAAAGATAATCCTAATGCTTCAAGTGAAGACGGAGTAGCAATTTATACATTTAAGAATGTTAATAAAGACCATACAATAGTAACATATTATAAGTCAAATAATAGTCAAATTAGTTGGTTAAAAGCATCTGAATGGGCAGAAGAAGAGTTATTTAAAGCTGAAGAAATGCAAATAATTCCTAACAGATTAAAATATTCTGATTTAACAGATAACTTAACGAGATTAGATTTTGCTCATGTTGTTGTTAAACTATATGAAAAACTAACAGGGAATAAAGCAATTGCTTCAGGAAATTATCCATTCATTGATATAGATGATGAAGAAGTTTTGAAAGCTTATAACTTAGGAATTACAAATGGCACTTCCGAATTCACATTCAATCCTAAGGCGTTAATTACTCGTGAGCAAATGGCAACAATGATGACAAGAACTTTAACAAAAGCAGGAATTGATACAAAAGTAGATTTAGAGAAAGTAAACAAATTTGCTGATGATGGAGAAATGCATGATTGGGGTAAAGAATCAATCTACTATATGTCAAGCATTGAAATAATTAAAGGCATTGGAAACAATACTTTTAACGTATTAGGGAATGCTACAAGAGAACAAGCCTTATTAATAAGTGTAAGAAGTGCAGAAAAGTTCAGCCGTTGAGCGAAGCGATTACGGATGACTTATGCAAAGCAAAGTTTGCAAAATAGATAAAGAAGAGAAATTAATAACTTTTTAATTGTAGAAGAAAAAGATTATATTTGTCAAAAAGAGATGTACATTTTAGATGTTACATAAAATATATATAGGAGTGATAATAATATGAAAAAGATTCTTGTTTTTGGATTATGTATTGCTGTAATGCTAGTTTTTGTTGGTTGTGAAAAGCAAGAAAATTCACCAAATGTACCAGAGGGGGGAAATGAATATATGGGAGATATTTTTCCTCCAGATGATTATAAGGTATCTGTTGAAGATCAAACAAGTTTTGATATATTAAAAGGAATTGGTTTGAGTGAAGATGCTGCTACTCTTGTTCTATACAATCTTAAAAGAGCAAAATGTGATGGTATAGTAAATATTGAGTTGGACTCTTCAGGTAAGTATTATAATATTTTTGACGGCAATAACACTTATAAATTATATAAGTCCGGAAAATTTGCTGAGGCACTTTTTGATAAAGATGGCAATTCATTATTTGTTTTTATTCAATAGGAGCTATCAAACGTGAGTAAGAGGGGGCAAAATTACCACTTATAGGTAATTTTGTCCTCTATTATTTTGATACATTTAATGATGGTTTTGCCCTCTTTTTTTCAATTATGGAGAAACTTTTTTACATGTTATGAAAGAAAAACGTTCTACAAATTGTCTTTTTTCCCTTTTTATAGTATTATACGATTGGTGATAAGAAATGGATAAAATCTTCACTTTTGTTGTTAATAATGAAAATAAATTGTTACTACTACGAGGTAGTCCA
>JAEEYG010000058.1 GCA_016291695.1 Clostridia bacterium
AACCGAAGAACAATTTAAAGAAACAGGGTTGTATGCCAAACCCCGTGCTTTTTCTTTTATTTTATTTCTACAGGCAGTGTCATGACTGGCACCACCCAATGCTTCAGGATAACACCCCGATCCCTCATACTCTTCAATAACAGAAATGATAGCATTTTTCATTTGAAAAGCCTTTGTGTAGGAAAAAACAAGTCCTAATACACCAATCATGATGACTAGAAAGATAACAATAAACATAATATTGAAGATTCCTCCAAATGCTTCCTTCATGCACTATCACCTCCTATTAGTTACCATTATATGTTGCAAGGTTAGACCATTGACCATTAATAGTATTTCTAATACTTGGCCACATAATCCAGAAGAATGCAATAACGGCAGAAATAGCTAATAATGTGATAACTGTTAAGTTTAATTCACCAGTAGCAGCCTTCATTTATATAATCACCAATCCTTTCCTACTATAAATTCATTATAACAAATTATTATAAAAATAACAATTAATAAACTTTATTTGACAGATTAGAACATCATCATCATAGAAATCAAAATAACAAGCATGACACCTATACCAGTACATACAAGCATAACCATAGTTTGACTTTCCATATGATTTAAACGTTCTTTATATTTTGTTTCACGAGCTTTATTTTGTAAAGAAGAAACGGTCTTAGAAAACATCATCAATCTTTCTTGTTTTCTCTCTTGAGAACCAATTCCTAAACGATACAAAAGTCTCATCATTCTCATAGAATCACGTACAGGATAATTATTGGCAAACTCCATATAAGGATCAACAGTAGCATCACCTGAATTAATTCGATCAATCATTCTTCTTAGTCCTGGTTTAAAGATCTCTGGCGCATCTCCAATAGATTTACCAATAGCAACCGGAACCGTATAGTGTTGAATTAAGATTTCCAAACTCTTTAAGTAGTAAGGAAGCATAATATCAATTTCCTGTAAATGTTGTTTGTAATAACTCTTTAATTGCATATATGGTAATTTAAATACACCAAATGCAACAGCTAAAGCTAAAACTAAATTTAAGAAAAATTGAGCATTAATAATTTCAACAGAATTATTATTAGAAATAGATAAAACTAATATAAATAAAAATGCAATAAATCCCATCGTAATTCTTTTTGAGTAAAGTTGATCAACATCAACATCTTCTCCATACCTAGCATAAACAAGGAACTGATAGTCGTCCTCTTTTAACATTTCCAAATACTTCTGATTATCTGCAAAAAACTTGTCCTTATCGATCGTATTATTATAAATAAGAACAAACATGATAATAGCACCAACAATTACAATTTCCATTATTCAGCACCTACATTCTCATAATAGTATTTTTCACCTTTAATCAAGAAGTACGTATTAACAATTAATACAGCATGCATTAAGAATTGAACGTACCATCTTTCCAGCAATTGTAAGTAAGTGTCCCTACCTAACAAATACTGTACTAACATGACTAATAAGTATAGCATCAAACCGAACTGTAAGAAAGAACGGTGGAAAGAAGCTCTTTCAATTCTGTCTCGATATACACTTTCAACAAGCATATCGATATCTAATTGCATGTTTTCAAGGGAATCTGCAGAGTTTTGAGCACCCTCTTTAGTAATTTGTAAGAATAATTGATGCATATTCTTAACAATATAGTATGGATATAATTTACTCATATAATCTAATGCTTCATCGATTGTACCATTATCATAAGACATATCAATCATTTGTCTAACATCAGAAAGAACGGGATCATCCAAAACTCCTGAGTTTGCAACACCTTCAAGTGCTTTAACAAAGGATTGTGTCGTTCCAAATTCCATAATTGTATTAGATGTATATACTTGAATTTGCTCAAAGATAAACTCTGAATAAACCTTTTTACATCTTAAATAAGCAATGTATGGAACAAAGGATACTGCGACAGCAGCATAGATAACACTAATGATTAAATTGTAGAAATATAAGTAAGAAACAGTACCTGCAAATCCAGCAAAGATGGCAACTTGCAAAGTATACTGTTTAACTGTATATTCTTGTCCTAATTGCTTTGTCTTTTCATGGACAACTTGAAAAGAATATGGAGCGAATTTCTCGTACATTCCTTGCAATTGTCCAGCAACATATTTTCCTACATTTTCACCCTTATAGTTACGATATAGGTAAATAGCAACAACAATGACAACAATTATAAATAATTCTTCTATATACATATCATCACTCCCATCTATCCTTCCAATCGAGCTACTTGCGGAACCGTTTGACTAGGAACTGCTTGCGCAGGTACCTGAGCAGCCGGTACTTGTGGTTGAATGACTGGTTGTGTTGGAATCACTGGTTGAGGAACCACAGGTTGTTGTTGAGGAACAACTGGCTGACCAACTGGTGCTGGTTGAGGTGGAATCACTGGTGAAGTTGGAGCAACAGGTGCTTGTGTAGCAGGTACTGCTTGTGGAGTTCCCACTGGGGCTTGAGGTTGTACTGGTATCACAGGTGGTACCGTCGTTACCTCATTAGCTGGAGGAATCACACTTGGAGCAACAGGAGGTTGGTTCGCTGCAATGACATTCGCATCAACAGCTCCCAAAGCAGGAACATCTGTTGAAACAACAGAACTTCCTAACTGTACATTTCCTGATTCCGAAATAACAGGTGTTGATTCCGCTTGTCCAAGATCAGCTCCCACAGTAACAGGAGCTTCCTCATCTGGTTTAGCACCAGGTACTGGATTAGAACCAACATCTTCCGTTCCGACAAGAACAGGTCCATCAGAAGGAGCATCTGTAGAAGGAGTTGCTTCCCCCTCTTCTTTCTTTTCTTCTGATGTCTCTGTATTCTCTTCTTGTTTTGCTTCTTCCTGAGTATTTTCATTATTATAATGAGCTTCCACCAAAGGCAATTCATCAGGAAGATCACGAATAATACTTTGAACATCAATATTCTGATTCTCAAGGTATTCTATCAAATGAGCACTTGGTTTACACATCATCATATTGCCCATTTGTTTTTGATAAATAATTCTGGACTTAGGTTCATTATTCTCATCCACATAGAATTCACATACTTCATCCAATTCACGGTGGAATTTACCAT
>JAEEYG010000059.1 GCA_016291695.1 Clostridia bacterium
GTCAATCTTTTGACGTTTTAAAACCTCTAACTGAAGCTCTTGTGTAATGTTATTAATGTTCTTAAGGTATAATGAAATACCTCCTATTTTTCTATCTCCAAACTCTTTTGTAAGATATGACACACCAGCAAAGCACTTTAAGAATCTATTCGGTGCAACATCATAGTATTTTTCAAGTTCAATTTCAGGGTCCGGAGATATTAAAACCTCATATATCTTTTCTGCCTGAAAGTTAACTTCATTTTCTTCTAAAAGGGATGCATCATAAATTGCTTCTTCTACCATGTTTGTTTCGTGGTATGCATGTCTTACCTCAGAAAACAAATCTAATTGTTGATTTAATAATTTGTCTTCAATTTTATTAACTGTCATCTCCGTGAAGCTTTCAACTACAACCAGTACGCCAATTACGCTTATTAGCATCATGAAAAGGCTTTCTTGATTTATATACATTAGAATTGCACTAGCTACTATAGTAATAATTATTGCCTTTAGTGTCGCTTTACCGGCTGCTGCTCTAAGGTTATACTCGTCATCATTTCCAACAAGCTCAAACCTCATTCTAACTTTAAATAAATATCGTCTAATTACAGGAGTGGTAGCAAGTTTTAGATATACTTTTTGATAAAAGGCTGTTTTAGATAATCCCGTCTTTGCTGCTGATTGTTTCAAGCTCCTTTGCAGTGCGCCTTTTTGCGTTTTGGAATTCTTTTTTCTAATTGTTATAAATGCGCCAACAATTAAAGCAAATAAAACACCACATGCAGACAGGATAAAAACCATAACTGATTTTAAATCCAAACTTTACCCTCCTTTCTCATAGACTGTTTTTAAATCTACTCAACTATTATTCTTCTTGCTCCATATCCTACTTGACCATCATTTGTGCCAACATCAACATCTGCAAAGAAGTCGTCGATGAATTGTCTAAACTCTTTTTGATCTTCTGGAGACATATTCTCACACATTGCATTAACATTTGCATCTGAAATTCTGTGCATAATCTTGTATTCTCCATCATGATACTCAATTATATTTACAGATCTAAATGTATCTGTCTCTGTAACCTTTGTGAAATAGTGAGTAGCATTATCCATGAACTTATCTAATTTACCTTCAATAGTCTTTTGATCTCTGTGGTCAAAAGTATATGGATTCTTTTGTTTAACAGGAACGCACTCTGTAATTCTCTCTATAAAACGAGAACCATCGAATCCACGTTTTAAGTGAATATCAAAGTTAATAACTTGAACAACCTGTACTTCGGCAACTTTTTCATTAGTGAAAACACCAGTCTTTAGTAGTGAGTTACGAAGTGAAAGTATTAAGTTTTCGAATGTTTTAGCATGGTGAGTAAACATTGTGAATTTTGAAGCAACCTGAGCCATCTGAATCATCCATGCAGCAACCGGATCTGTAGCAACCTCTCCGTAGAATGTTTACGGCACCATCGGTCTTCTTCTGTACGTCCAAGCCTTCCTGTCCAGAAATAGTTTCTGTTTCACGAAGGGTTAATATGTTTCTATTTGGATAAACTTTTCTTAAGTGTAACTCGAATGCAGTTTCTTGTACTCTTATGTTTAATGCTGGGTAAATATATTTAATCATAGCAAGAAGCATTGTTGTTTTACCACAACCCTGCTCACCAGTTAACGATGTAACTCTCGCACCTTTAACAAGGAACTTAAGCATTGGAATAACAAATTCTTTACCTGGTTGTCTTACTAAGTTTTCAAGTACAGCATTTGGTGTATCGAACTTTCTTACGAAGAATGCCCATGACTCAGACATTTGAGGTCTTAAAACTACGACACGGGAACCATCTTTCATTTCATTAATCTTATAACCATTTGTATCAGAAAGCTGTCCTGGATTATTATATTTATAAATGTTTTGACATACTCTCTTTAGTTCTTCATAACTTCCAAAAGTTAAGCATGACATCTCAATTGATTTACCTTTAAAGAATATCCATACCGAGTCATATGCTCTTGGAATTGATTTTTCTTGAGTTTGTCTAACGTAATCTCCAAGTGATGATACTTGATACATGA
>JAEEYG010000007.1 GCA_016291695.1 Clostridia bacterium
ATTGACCATATTGGGAGAATTCCCAAACTTTACAAGGATGGATTTAATGGTCCAACCTACGCAAGCACAACAACTTCTGAGCTTATGACTTACGCTCTTAGCAACACAGCAGAGATTTTTGAGGCAGCAACGTCTCAAAACCAAGGTCGGGTTCGTCATGCGATGAGTGACACTTCTGTACCTGTCTATTTAGCAAATCTTATGAATGCACCTCTTTTTGATAAAGATGATGTGTCTTATGCAATGGACAATGTATATGGTTTAGAGTTTAACCGCAGAGTTAAGATTAACCCTAATGTTTCTGTTATGTTTGCACAAAATGGTCATCTGTTAGGTGCTTCTTCTATCCTTGTTACTATTAGCTATCCAGGTCAAAGGTCTATTAACCTTTTCTTTAGCGGAGACTTGGCTAAGTCTAATATGTTCTTTGATGTTAAGGCTATGCCTAAAAACATCTATGAACTTCCTGTAACGATTATTGAAGAGTCCACCTATGGTACCACATCAAACGGCACTATTAAACGTGTTTTTGATGACAACCTTGTAGAAGCAGTAGATATGAATCACACATTCATTGCTCCTGTATTTGCACTTGGCAGAACCCAAGAGATTTTGCTTAAAATTCGCAGACTTCAGGAGGCTGGAAAGCTTGACGAAAGTGTTCCTATCTTTCTTGATGGAAACCTTGCACAAAGCTACACTAGCTACTACAATCACCACAAGAAACTCTTAAGAGAAGACGCAAGAAACTTCATGCCTGAAAATCTTTCTATGGTTCATGAGTTTTCTGAACGTGAAGCACTGTTAAGAAAGACTGGTGCTAAGATTATTCTTACCACATCTGGTATGGGAAGTTATGGTCCTGCTCAATTTTATCTTCCATACTACATTGCTAGACCTAATGCTACAATCCATTTTTGTGGATATACCACTCCAAATACATTTGGTAGAGTTCTGCAAGATACACCAGATGGTGAGTTAATTGACATTAAAGGTGTTGTGGTTGAGAAAAAGGCTCGCGTTCTTTCTACTAATGAGTTTTCTGGTCATGCTAAGAAAGAGGATTTGATTGATTCTATCACTCAGTTCCCTAACGCTAAATCTGTCCTTGTAAACCACGGGGATACACAGGTTAAGCAGGAGTATGCTCAAGCGGTTGAAAGTACAGTTCACCCTTCAAAAGGTGTTGAAGTACTTGGTCCAGACAAGTGTGTAAGAGTTGGCGCTTATGGTATCATTAAGACTTTACCTGTTACTGACTTGGAGTTTAGAACTTTCGAAACACCGGAGGTACAGGAAAAAGGTAAGCATAAGCAAAAACTTTTCCGTCGCAAAAATCACTAAGACTACACTCGCACATTAAAAAGCCCTCGGATTAATTTCCGAGGGCTTTGAATTTTTAATATATATTATCATCAGTTAAAAGTCTTGGCGATATGTGATCTGCTACAAGGTTATAATTACCAAAGCTTTTAATTATCTCTATTACTTCTTCTCTTTTAGCTTCTTTCCATAGATATATACTAGCTACATCTGCTTCTACTTCATAAAAATATACATCTGGAACTTCTTCATTGTTTTCTACTGTTTCTTTTATTATTTTTAAAATACGTAGTAGGCAACATACATATGGTCTATCTTCGCCGTAATATGTTTTTTTGCCCTTTCTTCTATTTAATTCATCTATCACCTTGAACAAAATTTTTGCATCTTTTATTGTATCTTTTATTAGGTCAATTTGTTTATCTTGTACTTCAATTATTTCTTTTAGCTTTTTTAATAATTTTTCCTTGTTATCATTCATAATGTCTCCTTATTATTAAATCTTTCGCTTATTTTATCATTTTTTACATAAAAAAACAACCAGATTTCTCTGGTTGTAATTTTTCGTTATTCTTCTACAGGATATACGCTAACTTTTTTGTCGCTTCTTCCTTTTCTTTCAAATTTAACGACACCATCAACTGTAGCATATAATGTATCATCGCTTCCTATTCCAACGTTAGTACCTGGATATATTTTAGTACCTCTTTGTCTGTATAGGATATTTCCTGCTAATACGAATTGACCATCAGCTCTTTTAGCTCCA
>JAEEYG010000060.1 GCA_016291695.1 Clostridia bacterium
GGGAGAATAGGCGAAGATGGCTTACTATATTATGAATCAAGAAAAGACGATCAAGTAAAACACATGGGATATAGAATAGAGCTTGGAGAAATAGAGAGAGCATTAAATAGCTTCGAAAAAGTAAAAATAGCAGTTTGTGTGTATTCAAGTGAGGACGACAAAATCATTTGTGCTTATGATGGCGATACAGGAGAAGACGAAATAATAAATCACATAAAAGAAATGGTGCCAAAATACATGTATCCTAATACTTTTAAAAAGCTTGAAAGTATACCTTATAGCTCAAACGGAAAAGTGGATAGGAAGAAGATTCGTGAATACCTTGGATTGTAGTAGGAGCTTGTTATGAAATTATTTAATAGTTTTGATGAGATTTCGCCAATAGTGAGGAAGCATTTTAAAGTTGGTGTTTCAACAAATGTTTTCCTAAGCGAAAGCGAATATAGGGCTTTAATTGATAAGAATAGACTTTTCTATGAAGAATTTAATGGAGGGCTTCTGCTATTCAAGAAAAGAGAAAATGATTATTTGTGTTACTATCAAATAACAGATTTAAATTTGCAACACGAGAATCTTTTTGAGGCAGATGGTAAATTACCAATAGTTGTAGAACTAGTTTCCAAATCAGTAGAAAGTCAGAATAATATGCAAAATTTCTTCGAAAGCTATGGATTTAAAAAGAATTTGGAACGAATGAGAATGAAGAAAAAAGAGCAAATCACAAATAATGCAAAAAGTGAGTTTGCAATTAAATATGCAGACCCAGAATCTGAAACTAAAATAATGCAGTTTTTAAAGCAAAACTTTGATGAGCACACAGGATGTATTCCTTCTCAAGATGAACTAGAGAAGGATATAAATAATAAATTTGTTATTACTGCATTTGATGGCGATAAAGTAATTGGGGTTCTACATTTTAAAAATGATAAGAATAAGTCAGAAATTAGGCATTTGGCTATAGATAAAGAATACAGACACCAAAATATTGCAAGTGCGCTAATGTGCGAATATCTTAAAGAAACTAAAGAGCTAAATTCAAGTGTATGGGTTCGAAAAGATAATGATGAAGCAGTTAAGCTTTATCAGAAATTTGGCTATAAAGCAGATGGATTTAGTTCGGTAGTATTGATTAAGGAAGGGTGATTACTATCAAAAAAGTAGAGGACATTTTAAAAGAAATAAGACCAGATATTGACGTTAACTCAAAATCGTTAGTAGATGATGAGGCACTTGACTCATTCGATATTGTTACGTTAGTAAGCGAGCTTATTCAAGAATATGGAGTAGAAATTAACGTTGAGGATATAATTCCTGATAATTTTAATTCAGTTGAAGCAATTTATGCTTTAATAGAAAGGCTTAAATAATGTCTTTTATTTCAGTAGAGTTTTTATTATTTGTAATTATAAGCTTGCTTATTTATTACATAGTGCCAAAAAAAGCACAGTGGCTTATATTGCTACTCGTTAGTTGCGTGTTCTATAGCGTTGGCGGTGTATCAGCGCTTTGCTATCTTGCAATCACAACGCTTACAACTTACATATCAGGAATTGGCTTAAGCAGGCTTAATAGCAAGATTGAGGCTCTTAAAGGTGAAGAAAATAAATTAAAAAGAGTCAAATTTCAAAAGAAACTAATAGTATTGTTTTCATGTTTGATGAACTTTGGAATGCTATTTTTCTTTAAATACTGGGATGTGTTTGCAAAAGATATAAATGGCAAACTTTCATGTGTACTTCCAACATTTAATCTCTTGCTTCCACTGGGAATATCTTTTTACATTTTTCAGTCTATTGGATATGTAATTGATGTATATAGAAAAAAAGTTGAGGCTGAGAAAAACATCTTAAAGTATGCACTGTTTACATCTTTCTTTCCTCAGATGGTTCAAGGACCAATTAGTAGATTTGGAAATTTAAAAACCGAACTGTTTTCAAAACATCAATTCTCGTTTGAAAACATGGAGAAGGGAATACAACTAGTTCTATGGGGATTATTTAAAAAGCTTCTTATAGCTGATAGAGCAGCGGTTGTTGTAAATCTTGTGTTTGACAAGTATCAAGATTATAGTGGAGCAGTTATCATATTTGGTGGAATACTTTACTGCATCCAGCTTTATTGTGATTTTTCTGGTGGAATAGATATAGCAAGAGGAGTTGCCAAAATGTTTGGCATTTCATTAATAGAAAACTTCAAACGACCTATTTTTGCAACATCACTTAGTGAATTCTGGAGAAGGTGGCATATTAGTTTAGGATCATGGATGAAAGACTATGTGTTTTATCCGTTATCATTATCAAAGCCTTTTATTAAACTTGGTAAGTTCATTCGAAGCCATATAAAAGGCAAGGCAGGGCAAATAATTCCTGTATCAATTGCGACGTTTATTGTTTATTTCTTAATTGGAATATGGCATGGAGCAAGCTATAAATATATTGCATTTGGAATATGGAATGGAGCTATAATCACTGCTTCATTGTTATTAGAACCTTTATTTTCTACAATTAGAAATAAATTGCATATTTCTAGTGATAGCAAAAAGATGATTGCTTTTAGAACAATGAGAACATCAATAATCGTGCTTATGGGAAGGTTTATCACAAGGGCAGCCAATCTAGGAACCTTATTTGAAATGGTTAAGCTTACTTTGAAGAACTTTGGAATTAATATGTTGTTTGATGGAACTTTACTTAATCTGGGAATAACAGCTGCTGACTTTGCAGTAATAGCAATTGGCATTATCATAATTCTTGCAGTTGAATTTATGCAAGAAAGGAAGATAAGTGTTTCATCAAAACTAAAGAGTAAACCTTACATGGTTCAATTTGCGCTTATTACTTTATTTATAGTTGCACTTGTTGCTTTTGGATTTTATAAGGGAGACTATATCGCTTCGGAATTTATATATAAGCAATTCTAATAAAGGAGGTGAGCTTTTGACGTCTAAGAAATGGTGCTTAATGTTCATATTGTCTGCTATTTTAGTTGCTTTGTTTATAATGGCACTTAATTTTGTTGTTGATCCATTTGGAGTGTTTGGAGATTACTTCTATAATTGGTTTTCTTTTGATTATACAAACAACCCTAGAGTAGCTAAAATCACATATCTAGATAAACATTATAATGAATATGACTCTTACATTATTGGCTGTTCGTCAACTAGCTCTTTTCCTTCGGAAGCTTTAAATAAGTATTTTAATGCTAAGTTCTACAACATGATAATGTATGGCGCAGATATGCTAGATGTGGAAAAAGAATGCAAGTATATTTTGGAGAATTATAACCCAAAAAACATAGTAGTTAATGTGTATATTTCTAATGGTGAAAAATACGACGAGGAGAGCGACAACATTACTAGAAATTTACATGCAAATGTTGATGGTGAGTCAAAGCTTTCTTTCTATAGCAGGTATTTGTTTTTAAACCCTCAATACGCGTTTTCTAAGATAAGAGATAGAATTAACGACACATATTTGACACAACCATTTGATGTGTTTAATGTGGCTGATGGTGCATATGATAAAAAGGTTAGAGATGCAGAGCCAATCGGAAACATGGATGAGTATGTTGAAAAATATCCTGTATTTACTAACTATCCAAAAGAGAGCATTAAGCTTACAAAAATAGAACCAACTGTAGAAAGTATAAAAAAAATAAAAGAAATGTGTGAAGCAAATAATGTAAATCTATTATTAGTTTCAGCACCAACTTATTATGAGTATTTTAATTATTTTTCAAAGGAAGATGTGTCAGCATTTTACAAAGCGATTGCGGAAGTGAGTCCATTCTGGGATTTTGCACTTAGTTCTATTAGCTTAGAACCAAGGTATTTTTATGATGAAACTCATTTTAGAAACGCTGTTGGAAATATGATGTTTGCTAGAATTTTTGAAGACAAAGATGTTTATTATCCTGAAGATTTTGGGTTCTATGTTACAAAGGATAACGTGGATAAACACTTGTCGAAAATGTGGGACATTAGTAAAGATGAAGGTAAGTATACTTGTGAGATTCCTGTTATAACCTTTCATCATATTAGTGATATTGAGGGTGATGACACCGTAACACCTGAACTATTAGAAAACAAACTAATAGAAATAAAGAATGAGGGTTATACTACAATCTTAATTAGTGATTTAATAAGCTACGTTGAAGAAGGGAAGGACCTTCCGGAAAAACCGATACTTATTACCTTTGATGATGGGTATTATAGTAATTATGAATACGCTTTTCCACTATTAGAAAAATATAATGAGAAAGCTGAAATATTTGCAATTGGTTCTTCGATAGGCGCTAAAGAGTTTTATAAAAACACGTCATACACATTGACACCTCATTTTTCGTATGATGAGGCTCAGGAAATGATTGATTCAGGACTAATTGATGTTCAGAGCCATACATACGATATGCACCAGTGGCCACCTTATGAATCAGGAGACAAGATTAGAGAAAAAGCAGTTAGACTTGAAAACGAAAGTGAGCAAGACTTTATAGATGCATTGAGAAATGATACTAGAAAGTTTAAAGAAGAATACACAAAGCATTTGAGTGGAGATTTGTTAGCACTTGCTTTCCCTCATGGTGAGCATGATACGCTTACAGATGTTATATTAAGAGAGGAAGGAATAAAAGCAACATTCACCACGGACTCAGGTACAAATACGATTATAAAAGGATTGCCACAAAGTATATATGGACTAAAAAGAATAGATGGAAGAGTTTTTAATGAAAGTATTAGTAATGAAGAAGGAGGTAGTATTGCAATGAATAATATTAGTGTTTTTCATAGCAGTATAAGAATTGAAAAATCAAGCGTTGTATATTTTGATCCATATAAGATTGAATATGAGAATCATGACGCAGATGTTATTTTTATTACACATGAGCATTATGATCATTTTTCACCTCAAGACATTAATAAAGTATTGAAGAATGATACAATTATAATAATGCCAGAATCAATGCGTAATTCAAAAGACGTTAAGAATATTAAAAATGAGATTAAATTCTATAATCCTTTTGAAGAGGGTACAATAGCACTAGCAAACGGAGAATCAATAACGCTAAAAACAATACCTGCATATAATGTAAATAAGATGTTCCATCCAAAAGATAAGAACTGGTTAGGATATGTTGTTTCGATAGATGGAGTTTCATACTATGTGGCAGGAGATACGGACAATACTGATGAAGCCAAAAATGTAAAATGTGATGTTGCTTTTCTTCCTTGCGGAGGAACTTATACGATGAATGTTGAAGAAGCAGTATCACTTGCAGAGGCTATAAAGCCTGAAACTGCTATTCCAACTCATTACGGAAGTGTAGTTGGAAGCAAGGAAGATGGTTCAAAATTTGTATCTCTTTTAAAAGACATTAAAGGCGAAGTGCTAATACCATAATTATATTTGGAGGTAATGATATGGATAATGAAGACGTAAAACTAGCTAAAATGGCAAGGGAGAATTCTTATTCGCCATATAGCAGGTTTAAAGTAGGAGCTGCGCTAAGGACAAAAAGTGGAAAAGTTTATTTAGGATGTAATGTTGAAAACCACGGAATACAGGGCGTTTGCGCAGAAAGAACAGCGTTTGTAAAAGCAATTTCTGAAGGTGAAAGAGAGTTTGAAAAAATTACTGTAGTTGGAGCTCCAGAAGGAACAGAACCAAACGAGATGTGCATGCCTTGTGGATATTGTAGACAGTTTATGAGCGAATTTGTTGATAGAGATTTTAAAGTTTGCGTTTTAGATGGCGATGGAAACATTAGAGAGTTTGCCATGAATGATTTATTGCCATACGGTTTTAGTTTGTGATTTTGTAGCGGCGCGACTCACGTGCGCCATAGACAGCACTGCTGTCCGCTACAAAAAAAAGGGGTGAACAATATGGGCGAATACGATACTTTTAAAAATATTATTGATGAAAGCAACAATATTGTGTTTTTTGGTGGAGCTGGTGTTTCAACAGAAAGTGGTATTCCAGACTTTAGAAGTAAAGATGGACTCTACAATCAAAAATATAAATATCCTCCAGAAACAATTCTTAGTCATACTTTTTTTGTTAATGAAACAAAGGAGTTTTATAAGTTCTACAAAGACAAACTTGATGCGACTAAATATGAGCCTAATATTACCCACATCAAACTTGCTGAATTAGAAAGAGAAGGTAAGCTCAAGGCTGTAGTAACACAAAATATAGATGGTCTTCATCAAAAAGCAGGCTCTAAAAATGTTTTTGAATTGCATGGAAGTATTTATCGAAACTACTGTACACAGTGTAAAAAGTTTTTTGGCCCGGAGGCTATTTTCGAGAGTACTAATGAAATACCAGCATGTGATGTGTGCGGAGGAACTATTAAACCTGATGTAGTTCTATATGAAGAGGGCTTGGATGATGACACTGTTACTGGTGCAATTAAAGCAATTTCTTCTTGCGACACGTTAATCGTTGCTGGTACGTCACTTACTGTGTACCCAGCAAGTGGATTAATTAGATACTTTAATGGAAAAAATCTTGTTTTAATTAATAGAGATAGTACTTCTTATGACAATATGGCAACACTTGTAATTCATGATTCGCTTGGCAAAGTTTTTGGAAGCATATAAAGCAAATGGTAGGATAAGAAAAAATATAGAAAGTGGTGTTTAAAATTGAGTTTTACATATACTAGAAAGATAAACTATTATGAAACAGACATGATGGGAATTGTTCATCATTCAAACTATATAAGGTTTTTAGAGGAGGCAAGATGTGCCTTGCTTGAAGAACAAGATATTCCAATGTCATATATAGAAGAAAAAGGTTACACAATTCCGACAATTGAAGTGAATTGCAAATATAAAACTCCGGTTACGCAAGGCGATATAATCGCCATTGGTGTTAAGGTAGCAGAATATAATGGCGTTAAAATGACAATTGAGTATGATGTAAAAAACACAAAGACTGGAAATACAGTTATAGAAGCATACACTAGGCATTGCTTCACAAATAAAGACCTAAAGCCTGTAAATATCAGGAAACATGATGAAAAGATAGACTCTAAGTTTTTGGAAATGGCAGTTAATTAGCGTTAGTTATTGATAAAATTTGCTTTTTGAGGAGATGATTCATCTGAAACTAGTTACTTTTCAATCAACTGAAGCTTTGAACGAACTTATAGAAAAGGGATATTTAGAATGTGATATAGCCAAGGTTGATGTGAAGAAGATGGGACCAACCTATAACTGGGTTGTAGAAAAGATGAGCATAAAAGTACCAAATAATAGCAAAGCAAAATATCCATTATGGTGCTGGGTAAAGTGTTTTGATGGTATCTGCCCACCAAAGCATAAAGGAACACCTGTTGATGGATTTGATGTTA
>JAEEYG010000061.1 GCA_016291695.1 Clostridia bacterium
GTTGAAGATGTTCCATATGTGATTGTTGCACCTGCGCATGTTACCGAGATGCCATGTGCGTTTCCATCATACTTTCCGCTATATCCTTCCGCCGTATAATCGATTGGTATGTTATTAATGTGCCATTCAATATTAATTGACACATTATTTGTTGTAGTCCATTTATGATTTGAGTCAACAGTTGCTACAGCTGTATAATCACCTACATCTGTTTCAACATTGCCAACTATTGTGTACTCTCCGTTTGGTGCAGGATCAACACCAGTTTGGGCATAGCCTGTATAATCTAAAGTTTTACCAGTTGGAGGTGTAATAGGCTTTTTAGTAATGTTAAATGTATCGGTTGCCGTTGCTTCAGTATAATTTTGAGTTGCAGCAAACACAACTTTAATCTGGTATGTACCAACATTTCTAGGTTTTTGAGTACTTTCTGAATATACTGTGCTACCAGTTCCTTTATATGTGACTGTAATATTATTTGTTCCATTTGTTGTTGATGTTATCGTTGGGTCCTTTGGTGAATCAAATACCCAGTCGTCAAGAGACACTGTTCCACTACCATCTGCTGGTGTGATTGTTACTGTTCCTGTTCCATAGAAGTCTCCATATCCATTCGCGGTAACTCTATAGTAAATCGTCTTAGCTCCATTTGTAACATCCTTGTACTCTGGGCTAGAATTTAATGTATATGTTGTACCATTATCATTACTATATTTTACTTCTGCACCGCTTGATGGTACTGATACTGTTACTGTTATTCCATGATTGTTACCATCATATTTATTATTATAATTATTTGCTGAAGCAGTTATCGGATTGTTACTAATACTTATTGTTCTAAAATCATGAACCGGTGTATATCCTGTAGCTGTAATTTCAAAGTATACTGGTATAGGATTTGTTGTAACATTTGTATATTTTGGGCTACTATCTAACGTATATGTCGAACCACCGTCATTACTAAATTTAACTGTTGCAACATTTCCTCCTGGATTTGTCACCGATACCGTTACGCCGTGTTCAGCTCCATCCCATGCACCATTATACCCCGTTGCAGTATACCCAATTGTAAGTGCGTTAACTGTACCAGTTCCTGTTTGATAACTAATTGCATAGTTGTTTGTTGCAACAGCTCCTCCTGTGGTTCTTGTAATAACTGCATTACTTGCCGTAAGAGTGATTGTACCTACACCTGCTGTTGTTGGCAAAATTGTTATTCCTGATATTTCTTCACCTGTTGCAAGTCCGTCACCAGTATTTACAACAGTAACATCTGATGGAGTACTGCTAAAATTTTGTCCATAATTAATCGTCTGATTATTGGCTTTTATAGTAATAGTTCGTTGACTAACCGTAATATTAACTGGGCTAGACTCTGCCGAAGTAGTATAGTTTGTATTAGGTGCAAGTATTCTTGCCTTAACATTTGTCGTTCCAACGTCTATTCTAGATGGAACAACTGCACTCCAACTACTCCATGTTGATGAGCCACTATCTTTATATGAATACTGAACTGTCCCAACAGGTACCGAGCTTGGTCCAGTTACTGAATATGAGGTGTTGTTATATTTGTTACTTGAGCCTACTATTGTTGGCTTAGCTATGCTTGCTGGATTTATTGTTATCGTTCCTGTTTGAAGAGTAATATTATAGTTTGCTGTCGTATCAGAATTATCAGAAGTTTTCTTCACCACAGCACTATCTGGTGTAAGTGTAAGTATTCCTGGACTTTGACTAACATTTGATATATTTGGTGTTGGTCCTCCAATTGAAGTAAGGCTTTCACCTGTAACAAGTCCATTAACTGTAACTGCACCTGTGCCTGTCGTAATTTGAAGTGGACTTGAATAAGTTACAGTTTGTTTATTTGCTTTTATTGTTAACGCTTTTGGACTTATCACAACCTGCCTAGATCCTGTAACAGTTGCATAGCCAGTTTTGGTAATTTGATAATAAACCGTATAAGTTCCGGCATTAGAGTATTCAGGACTCTCGGTTAAAGTATATGTTCCTGATGATGTGGCACTATATTTAATTGTTGCACCCGATGTGGAACAAGTTACTGAAATACCATATGACTGTCCGTTATATGTTCCACTATATCCATCCGCTGTATAATCCAATGTTAGCGGATTAATTGTTCCTCCATCAGCTAATGGAGAATATGTAATTGCATAATTATCTATCACATTATCAGCACCAGAATTTCTTGTAATAACTGCATTACTTGGTGTAAGCGTTGTTGTTCCAACAGCTGATGATGCGCCTGTAATGGTTATTCCTGATAAACTATCTCCCGTTGCTAGTCCATCTCCTGTAATGGTTACCTTTGACGGATCATTACTAAAGCTTCCCCCATAATTAATGCTTTGCGCTTTTGGTGTAATAGTAATTTGTCGTTGCTCTACTACAACGCTTACCGTTTCAGAAATTAGTGAATCATCGTAAGTCTCATTTCCTACCAAGAACGCTCTAACTAACATCGTGCCAACTTGAGATATACTTGGAAGTGTTTCAGACCAATCGCTCCACGTTGCCCCGTCATCTTCACTATGTATAAACATCAATGTTCCATTTGAGCTTGCATTATATGTCGGACCATGTCCTAGACCATCATACGTTGCTGTTGTACCTGTAAGAGTTGGTGTAGGAAGAGCCTGCTTATTAATGTAAAGTGTTCCTGTTTCATATTCTATGTTATAGTTATTTGTTCTATCTTGATTTCCATTTTTTATTACAAAATCTAATACATCTATTTCTTCAGTGTTAAGGGAACCATTAGACTGCGATTCTAGCACTACACTATAAGCCGAATCACCCGTTCCAAGCCCATCACCACTTAACGTAATTTGATCAAGTGAAGACACTAAGGAACCGCCATAATCAATGGTCTGGTCTTTAGGTGTTACTATCAAATCTCTAGGTGTTATGCTCCATGAAATTTGTCTATAGTCACTCGGTGACATAGTTCCATCGGACCATCTATAATAAGGTCTATTTGGTCCATTATTTATAGCTACATTAATTGGGTAAGAACCAACCAGCGTTGCAGATGTTGTACTTCCACTACTTTGTACAAATAAAGAGCTTGGGATAACAGACGTCACCGTCTGTTCCTGGCCATTATACTTTAATGAAATAGTATTATCCGAAACAATGTCATATACAAATGTTGAGTATGCCCCTACTGTGACTAAGGAACCACCGGTTGTTCTGACTTGAATCAATACCGTTCCACCAGGACTACTTATTGTAGTTTGCTTTAATGCATTAACAGTAAAATCTATATAACTTAAGTTCTCAGCAACAGAAACATCTGTAACGGATATACAATTCTCTGAAGATGAAACACTACACGTTAGTTGTGTTATATCTGTAGGTCCTGAGCCAGAATCATAATATCTTCTATATTTATTTGATGACCCCAAACGCAAATATAATGTTCCATTTATTACTTCTCTATCTGGATCCATCGATGGGGTCGGTGTTGGGGGTGGAACAACTTGTACAG
Source organism: Clostridia bacterium (assembly GCA_016291695.1). Lineage (GTDB taxonomy): Bacteria > Bacillota > Clostridia > TANB77 > UBA1234 > RGIG6105. The sequence continues at coordinate 3,512 of JAEEYG010000061.1, forward strand.
TTACTACAATAGTTTTACTTTCAATTATATTTCCATTACTGTTATTAATTCTAACCGCCATCCATCCAAATTGACCTGTTCCAACACTTAAAGCATTTACAGTTACAGAATACTCTTTTCTTACATTATCAACGACCTCTTCCGTCCTACTATATACTGTACCTTCTCCAACATTACCGACACTTGTCGAACTAGCAATAGAATTATACTTACTATCAAAAGATATTGTCACTCTTTTAGACGTTCCAACTACCATAGTTATTGTTGTATCACTGGTAATTGTGATAGGAGCAGTTGTCGGTGTAGGTGTTGAAGTCGGAGTTGGTGTTGGTTGACCCGGTACAGGTGTTGGCGTAGCTGTACTACTTCCTACTTTATATTTTTGTTGATGTCCACAAACTGAACACGTTCTAACATTATATCCATTAGATACACTCCAACTGCCATATATATGAGCTTCCCATGAACCTGATTGCTGATAGCCACACCATTTACATGCATGCCAGTGTCCCTTTGAATCTTTTGACCATGAAGACAAATAAAAATGGGCTTGCCCCGTAACGCTTACATGATCGCATTTACAATAAACCGTATGTCCGCCTGCACCATATGCCTCATACGTAAATCCAACTGTACATGAACCATGTTTAGCATTGTGGTATTGGTTATCTAATCCAGCGCAATAAATGCAGGCACCAAATGCAACATTTGACATCGCCATTGATATCACAAACAGCATTATTCCCAACACAAATTTATTTGAAAGAAGCTTTTTAATTATTCCAGCTTCTTTGTTATTTACTTCCATATGCATATCGAAGGCCTCCTTATACGTCTTCTGCATTTAAAAATTTATATAAAAAATAGCGTTAAATCGTTTAAGCTCTAATAATCCATATATATTTTATCTCATTTTTTTCTCAAATACATGATTGTAACACAAATGTAAGATAAAAAATGCCATTTTTTCTTAAGGATAGTGGCCTTTCGGGGATTTTTGGCACAAAAAAATACTAGCCTTTCAAAAGCACCCGAAAAATGCCTGAAAAGCTAGTATTATAGCCTTTTTTTATTCTTTTATATCAACTTTTATGTGAATATCTTCCAACTGATTTGGAAATACTGGAGACGGAGCACCCATCATAAGGTCTCTAGCCTTGCTATTCTTAGGGAAAGCGATAACTTCTCTGATGCTTTCCTCATTTGCAAGAAGCATAACCATTCTATCTAAACCTGGTGCACATCCTGCATGGGCTGGAGCACCATATTGGAATGCGTTATATAGAGCCGGGAACTTACTTTCTACTTGTTCCCTAGTATATCCTGCAATTTCAAATGCTCTTTCCATTGTCTCAACATCATGGTTTCTAACAGCACCCGAAGCAAGCTCATATCCATTACATACTAAGTCATATTGATATGCATAGATATCTAGTGGATTTTTGCTATTTAAAGCTTCAAGTCCACCTTGTGGCATTGAAAATGGATTATGATTGAAAATAATGTTTCCATCATCATCTTCTTCATACATAGGAAAATCAACAATCCAACAGAACTTAAAGCAGTTCTTTTCAATTAAGTCTAATCTCTTTCCAAGTTCTATTCTAATTAGACCAGCAATTTTAGCAGAGTTCTTTTCATCCGCAATAAAGAATATTGCATCACCTGGTTTAGCTACTTTTAATAGCTCTGATTTAATATCATCAGTTACAAATTTTGAAATTCCACCTGACAAAGTGCCATCAGCTTCAATTTTAATATAAGCAAGTCCTTTTGCTTCACATTCATTAACAGCAAATTCTGACATCTGGTCAAAGAATTTTCTTGTTTCTTTTGCAGCATCTGGTACAACAATCATTTTGATAGTCTTTCCTTTAAATGCATTAAATTCAGTATCTTTAAATAATTCTGTAGCATCTTGTATTATTAAAGGATTTCTCAAGTCTGGTTTATCTATACCATACTTTTCAATAGCTTCTTTATATGGTATCTTAATCAAATTGTCATCACTTACAGACCATGTAGAATTTCTTCTAAATGTATTTAAGACAACATTTTCAACTGCCTTAAAAACATCTTCTTGAGTTGCAAAAGCCATCTCCAAGTCAAGTTGATAAAACTCTCCTGGACTTCTATCTGCTCTTGGGTCTTCGTCTCTAAAGCATGCTGCTATTTGATAATATTTATCAAAACCTGACATCATAAGAAGTTGCTTATATTGTTGAGGTGCTTGTGGTAATGCATAAAACTCTCCTGGATGAAGTCTACTTGGAACCAAGAAATCTCTTGCACCTTCAGGTGAAGAACTAGTAAGTATAGGGGTTTGAATTTCAACAAATCCCATGTCATCCATTATTTCTCTAATAGTCTTCATTACTTTAGCTCTAAACACGATGTTTTGGTGAATTTTGTCATTTCTTAAATCTAAAAATCTGTATTGTAATCTTAAGTCTTCTCTAACATCTTGGTCTATATTAATTTCAAAAGGAAGAACATTTTTAGCTTTTCCAATTACACGAATTTTGCTTGGTATAATTTCAATATCACCCGTTGGAAGATTAGGATTTTTATTTGATCTTTCATTTACAATTCCAGTTATTGATACAGCACTTTCAGTTGTAACTTTTCGCATAAACTCTAAATCTTCTTCTTTATTGATTGCAAGCTGAGTTATTCCGTAATGGTCTCTAATATCTACAAACATCACAGCACCTAAGTCTCTGATTGTCTGTACAAAACCTGCGATTCTAACTTCCTTTCCAACATCTTCAATTCTAAGTTCATTGCAATAATGTGTTCTATATTCGTTCATATTATGCCTCCATTTATTACATTTGTCTCCCAAAAATATAACACCAAAATCAATTATTATCAACATAAAACAAGGAAAAAGTGGCTTTTAATGCAATAAAAAAAGGTGGCCAAATAGCCACCTTATTAGTTATCTTATTTTTTTCTATTAACAAGATCTTTTAAAGCTTTACCAGCTCTGAATACTGGAGCATTAGAAGCAGGGATTTTGATCTCTTCTTTAGTTTGTGGATTTCTGCCTTTTCTAGCAGCTCTTCTTCTTACTTCGAAAGAACCAAATCCAACTAATTGAACTTTCTCTCCCTTTTTAAGAGCAGCTTCTACAGCTCCTACGAATGCGTTAAGAGCAGCCTCTGCAGATTTTTTTGATAGATCAGCTTCTTCAGCAATTTTAGCTATTAAATCAGCTTTGTTCATAATAAAATACCCTCCTTAAGAAATCAAATATAGACACTATCTATATTTGTTTATTTGATACAATCGTATTGTAGCAGACATTAATATAAAAAATCTACACTTTTTTCAAAATTTCTTAAAAAATATTGATTTTTCTATGGTTTGAAGCTTTATGTATACTAAAAGTCTTTATTCTGTAACATTACAGCAATACAAATAAAACAAAAGGGCTATATATAGCCCTTTTCACGTCAACTAAACTAGTCTAATTTTCTTAAGAATACCATATATTTTTTCTCCTGCAGGAAGAATTTTATAGTCTTCTTCAGATAATATTTTTAACTTCACAACTGCTATACCATACGAAATCACTGCCATAGCAAGTGCTGCGATAGTAGCAATTCTTGATCCATTTCCAAAAACTTTTTCTAATCCAAATAATGTTAGTAGACTAATCAAACACATAATTGTGGTAGCAAGAATTGGTTTAATAATAGATGACTTTATATTGAACTTAATCTTAATACTCTTTCTTAATATATTTGCTACTATTATCGTTGCAGTTAAGTGACAGCATACACTTCCGATTGCTGCGCCATAAACATTAATTTGTGGTATTCTAATTAAAATCAAATTCAAAATCAATTTAAAAACTACTCCGACTAATAATGCAAGAGCAGGCATAAATATTTTACCTATTCCCTGCAGTGATGCATTAATGGTTTGATTAGTAACAGTAAATAAAACAGTAAATGCACTTATCTGTAAAAGCAGTACTGACTCTGGAGAAGTTAATACTTGTCCATGGAATAATAGTTCAAGAATTGGTTCTGCCAAAACGCATAGTCCTAGTGAACACGGAAGTGCAATTAATAAAGACATCCTTATAGAATAACTAATTCTATTTGCTGCTGATTCTACGTCCTTTTTTGCTAAACATTCACTAACAGCTGGAACAATCGCTGTAGCAAACGCTACATTAATTGCAAGCGGCAAACCAATTAACATATCTACCTTACCAGATAAAATACCATAAAGCCTTGTAGCTTCATCTACAATTGCCCTTGCATTACCAGCAAGCGTTGGCTTAATTGTAGGTAATACTTCTTGCAAAATGTTATTAACTGTAAATGAGTCAATGTTTCTATTAACAGCAGAAACAATCGAAGCAAGTGACATTGGAATAGAAAGAGCAAGAATAGATTTGATAGTATCTTTTACCGATTTAAGTTGTTCTTCCTTCTCCTCTATATTTTCTTTAATCTCATCTATATCTTTTTTATGAATCTTGAAATATATGAATAAATAAACTAATCCTATAGCAGTTGATAATGTCGAGGCAACGTTTGCCCACACGGCCATTATCATGGTTACTGTGTTTTCTGTAATTCCAAGCGATAGTGCTAAATCAACTCTATTTGTATAAATATAATGAATACCATAAACAAATAAAATTGTAAGACCCGCTTTAAAAATCTGCTCTACTGTTTGATTAATTGATGCTGGTTTCATGTTGTATAGGCCATTGAAGTATCCTCTAATAACTGCAGCTATTGCGACAAATACAACAGATGGTGCAAGTGCAAGTAAAACTCCAGTAGCTGCCTCATTTCCTGCCATCTTGGCCATAGAACTTGCAAGTAGCACCATAATTATTGAACCAGCAAGTCCTATCGCAATAAATAGAAGCATTGCTACTTTGAAAATATGCTTTGCCTCTTTAACTTTTCCACGAGCGACTCTGTCAGATACCATTTTTGAAATAGCACCTGGAACACCTACTGTTGTTATTGATAAAAGAAGCATGTATATGTTAAACCCAATGCCGTATAGTCCGCTTCCCTCATCACCAAATTCTGGCACCAGTATAAGAACGTGTCTATATGCAAAGCCCAAGAGCTTTATAAGCACTTGGGCAAACATTATCGTAAATACACCAGCCATAAAACTTTGTTTTTTACTATTTTTTTTAACCATTAGTTTCGGCCTCTTCCATTACTTCTGTTTTCTTTCTTCTGCCTCTCCCTCTTTTAACAGGCTTTTTGTCTAATAATATTCTATCTAAAACTTTAATAAAGTCTTCGATTAATACAATCCTAATTGTAGGAACTTTACCTCTGATGTACTCTTCCATAGTTTGTTTTAGTAGTCTAATATTTCGGTCTTCGTTTTCTACATCAGCAACTTTTTCGTATCTAGCAGTAATTAGGTCTTTAAATAGAACGAAGTCTTCATTACTTAGCATCATCATTCTCTCAAATAATGTGTTCATGTTATAGTACTTCATTATTGGAACATCAAGATGCTTCTCTGCAAACACTTCTGAAAGTCTTTCAATCTTATCTGGAACCATTTCAAAGAATTCTTTAGAGATATTAATATACTCTTTCTCTTTTGTTTGAAGGTTCAAGTTGTTGAAATGCTCATAGATATACTCTATGTTTTCATCGTCTTTTTCGACTTCTATTCCACTTAAATAATTATCTACATTATCGCAATATTTTGAAGACGCAGCAGCCATGTTCATACCATTGACAAAAGTAAGTTTTAAAAACTCCATGTCGATATCTAATAAGCCCTTTTGAACAAAGAAATATAAAATAATATAAAGCTTTAAGTACTCAACTAATTGTAATTTTCCAGCTTTGACATCTTCTAATGTCTCTTGAATTACAGCGCTAAATTCTTGATCTTCAATCTTCCAGTAATCTTCAACAAGAAGTCTCTTGTAGCTTGGCATGTGTCCTCTGTTTTCATCAGAGACAATAACTTCCATGTCATCCCTAAATATCTTCATGTCAAAGATTCTTGTTCTAACATAATGCTCTACAAATTTAAAGAACCTGTAGTCTGTTTTAAACGTGAAATAATAGTTGTTATCAAATTCTTTGATGTAGAACTGCTTGTTATCTTTCATAAGTTTAGAAGCAACAAGTATCATCTTGTATTCTTCTAAAGAGCTGATATCTTTTAGTTTGTCCTTTGTAATCTTTCCAGCTTTAATTTCAAATGAAACAGCTATGGTGAATATTAATAATGATTTAAATACAATATCCGACATATCTGGGTAATACTTTTTAGTTGTCTCAAATATTTTTTGGAAATCGTTTAATGCATGCTTTAGAATTCTAAGGTTTCTTGTGCCACTTCTATTAAATGTTTGAACAATTAATGAAGAATTTTTCCTTAAGAATTGTATTAAATCAGGATTAGACTCATACCTCATAAGAACACCGTTTATGATGTAATTAAATTCTGGTACATATTCAAAAGTCTCACCTATTAGCTTTTCTTTAATTCTTTCGTAATCGTTTGCTTTATCAAAAATATGCTCGATTTTGTCCTCGATTAGTTCAACCATTGGTTTTCTAACTTCGACTTCATCACCGTTTTCGTCGTATTCGATAATAGACTCTGTATCCTCTGTCTCTGGTCTAATCTTTCCTTCGTGGTTTAGAATATAAGTTGCGATAAACGTTTTCATTTCGACGTTAGTGCTCTTAAGTTTCTTAGATAGTTCTTTTTCGTTACAGATAATAATAGTTTTGATGTGATCGTGTTCAACGAAATTGTTGATATAACCTAGAACGTCAATAACATCAACATTTGCTCTTTCTAGGTCGTCGAAGCAAAGAACTTTATCGTCCATGTCGAAGAACTTGGAAAAATCAACCTTTTCATTTCCTTGCATAACACCAAAGCTGTTTGCCATATCTATTCCAGTTTTAACATACTCTGGAATACTAGACATATTTCTGGCATCAAGAATTTTCTTAATTGATTTATTAATATTTGGATTCATTTCCATAAAAATCTTTTTGCTGATATCATCTAGATTAGAGATACCATACAAAGACATGTATATTGTTCTATATCGTTTGCCATTTATGTCAGTAGATTCTATTTTGCTTCTAACCTTGTTGTTCCAAAAATAGGTTTTTCCACTACCCCATTCACCATTAATCATAACGGCGTGGTCCGTATATGGTTTTCTAATATAATCCAAAATACTTTCAACTAACTCGTCCATGAAAACCCCCTAGTTTTTAAAAATACCATCTGCTTTAGCAACTGTTGCAACTATTATTTTAGTAGCACCTGAATGCTTTAATACTCTTGAACATTCCATAACAGTATTACCTGTGGTGAAAATATCATCTATAAGTAAAATTGATTTATTATTAAATCTCTTGGAATTTAATACCTTATACACTCCTTTGGTATTTGCATTACGCATCTTTATACCAAGTTCGCTTTGTCTTTTGTTATGCTTGATTTTTATTAAATTGTATTTAATTATTGGTATATGAAGTTCAGAAGATATTGTTTTTGCAATTAAGTATGACTGATTATAGCCTCTTTCCATATACCTTCTGAAAGAAATTGGCACATATACAATATAGTCAACTGTAGTCTCATTTGTAAAATTTTTCATTGCTTTTGCAATAGCTGAAGCTAAAAATCTGCAAAGATATTTTTGATTTTTAAACTTGAAATCGAGAATTAATTTTCGAATAATTCCTCGATAATAATATGATGAAAAAATCAAGTCAATATATTGAATATCAGCCTTTTTCACTTCAGTATCGCACACATAATATTGTATGTTTTTTTGACAATTTTTGCAAGCATAATCATTCACACTATCTAATATTTTACCACATATAACACATTTGTTGGGAAATATGATATTTAGCGCATTTAAAAACAAAATGGGAGCTCCTTTCTAATACCTAAAGAATGCCCCCACTTATTCCTTATTTAAATTCAATATTGCTAATTATGTCATCATATAATTCCACACCAGCGCCAGCCATCTTGGCCTCATCAGCCGTGAAAATAAAGTGGTAAAGCTTGTTGGCTATGATAACATATAATGATCTTGTAAGTTTGCCATCGTTTTTGGTTACATATTCGATAGCATCATAAATATATACCTTTTTAATGCTTGATTCTATAATTTCAGAAGAAGTATCTTCCAAATCAACAAGAATCGTCTTTAACTGCTCTGTTGTATAGTTTGATAAATCTACAATATTAGTTACTTGGATAAACATTTTATATTCTGACTCTTCTTCATTAACAATTCCTGTATTATATGAATCATCAACAGAAACTAAGTCTAAATAATTAAACTTAAGATATAGTTTGTCATTATAATACGTTTTTACAACATGCTCATCAATCTTCGAACCTGCAAAAAATCTAATGCTTTCGACCAAAGTTTCGATTACATCAATGTTTTCAATATTAAAGAAATATATACTATATTCTACGTTATCTCTCTTAATGTACAAGAAATGTGACTCGTCCTTGTCGTCACCATAGATTGCGTACCTATATCTTCCGATATAGCCAGTTTTAACTTCTTGATATGCTTTTGCATATCTATTTCTTTCAGCAAATAGGCCATTAGCAAACGACTTGTAATATAGCTCATCATCTTTGTTTATTCTAATAACCATAAGGTTCTTTTGACTATAATTAATCTTACTATCTTCATCTGCATAAACCACTTTTGCTTTTTTAGGTATAGAAAAGCTAATTCCATACGGCTCGTTTTGGAACACAGACTTGTTTTCTTCGACAACAGGTCTCATGTCAAACTCACCTTTAGTTGCTTTAATAGTAAGTTTGTCTAAGTCTAGGTCAACTCTATATATAAGGCTACCTTCGACCATAACATGCTCAATACTAATATTGGTAGCACCTTCGCAGATTATAAGGTTTCCATACACTGTAAGGTCTTTTAGAATTACTCCATTACCATTTATAAGCAAGTCGCCCTTAATATTGCCAGTAAATGCTCCATAGCTACCATATATGTCTATTATTCTACTAATAATCTTAGCAACTTCTGCTCTTGTAATATTTGACTTAGGCTTTATAGTTTTGTCTTTATAACCGGAAATATATTTTGCATAAACAAAGTCTGATACATATTGCTTAGCCCACGATGAAATCTGATCTGCATCCTCAAAGCTCAATACAGATGGTGAGCCTGAGTCAGGCACAAAAGCTCTCGCAATCATTGTGATAGCTTCTTCCCTAGTGATTAGGTCATTAGGTCTAACTTTGCCTTCAACATCACCCTTTATAATACCAGAAGCTAAACCTTTTCTGATTTCGTCATAGTACCATTTTTTGCTAACTAAATCAGGTATATATCTAGAATCCATCTCTGAATTATTCAATATTCTATTGATGACCGTGACAAGCTCTGCCCTAGTCATATTGTTATTTGGCTTAAATGTATTGTCCTTGTAACCACTTAAAATACCATTGATTGATAAATTCTGTATATCTTCTTCGGCCCAATGTCCGCGAAATGTCCGTATATGCAAGCGAATTTGTCCATATAAGTGAAAACAAAAACAATATCACCAAAATGGTCCTTTTTTGCATCCAATTCCCTCCTAAGGAATACCTTCATTTTGCATTATATCATAAGTTATTATTTTTTGAAAATAAATTAAAATATTTTTCTATTTTATACTTAAGCCCAGTATTTCTCTTCTTTATGTTATTATTGTTAATCATTCCATATACTGTGTTTTTATCACCCAAAATGATTAAAAGTTCCTTGGCTCTAGTGACACCAGTGTATAACAAATTTCGAGTATATAGCATTGGTGGCCCAGGTATTAATGGCATTATGACAACTGGGAATTCACTACCTTGACTTTTATGAACCGTTATGGCAAAAGCGTGTTCTAACTCATCAAAACAAGAATCGTCATACGTCACAACCTTGCCTTCATCAAATACAACAGAAATCCCATTATCATCAATTCTTTGAATTATTCCCATGTCGCCATTATAAATTCCGCTTCCAAAACTTTTACCATCTAGGCTTTCCCAATATAAATCGTAATTGTTTTTAGTCTGCATTACTTTGTCGCCTTCTCTAAACGTGACACCACCAATAGTCTTTTCAGCTTTATTAGGAAATTTAGGGTTTAAAATATTTTGAAGTTCCTTATTTAACAATCTTGTACCCGAATCACCTTTCTTTGTTGGTGTAAGTACTTGTATATCTTTTAGTTTGTCATAATTTCCGAATTTTTGGAGTCTAGTTTGAATTAGCTCTGCAATTTGAA
>JAEEYG010000062.1 GCA_016291695.1 Clostridia bacterium
GGACACGACAGCGAGGTGCTAAAATTGGAAGCTGATTGTCGTGTCCCCAGAACTCCCCAAATCGGCACCTCGCTGTCGTGTCCCCACAACTCCCCAAATCGGCACCTCGCTGTCGTGTCCCCACAATTTCCTTCCCCAGAAACACAAACTAAATGCTTGAAAAATAGCCAATTTGTGATATAATGAGTTGAATTTTAGAAAGTCAAAAGGAGGAATATATGTTTGCTATAGGAAGTGACCATGGAGGGTACGAACTAAAAAAACATATCATCAAAACTCTAGGGAAAGAAAACTTTAAAGACTATGGAACCTTTTCAGATAGCTCTTGCGATTATCCTGACGTAGCTTTTCCACTTGCTAAGGATGTTTCAAAAGGTGTTCAAGAAAAGGGAATTTTAATATGCAGAACTGGTATAGGAGTAGATATTTGTGCAAATAAAGTGCCAGGGATTAGGTGCGCACTTTGCTACAATGTTAAAGTAGGCGAGCTTGCAAAGAGACATGAAGATGCAAATATTATTGCTATACCTGCAGAATATGTTACAGAAGAAGAGGCTATTGACATTATTAATGCCTGGACAAAATCGAAATTTGAAGGCGAAAGACATCAAAGGAGAATAGATAAGATAAGAAAGTTCGAGGAAGGTTAGGTGTCTTAATATGTCTTCAAGTGAATGGCTAAATCTTTTGATGACATTTGTCATTGCGTGTGTTTCATCGGCTATTTTAACGCCATTTTCTATTAGATTAGCAAGTAGAGTCGGAGCAATGGATATCCCTAAGGATGAAAGAAGAGCTCATTCAAAACCAATGCCAAGAATTGGTGGAGTGGCTTTTATTGCAGGCTTTTTCATTGCTACACTAATAATGTTTTTATTATGCAGTATAGATAGAACAGCAAATTTAAAAGAAGTAAATTTATGGGGATTTTATTTAGGAGCTATTATCATTTCGGCTGTTGGATTTATGGATGATATTAATATCAAAAATGAAGGCCTTAAACCAATGGTTAAGCTTGGCGGTCAGCTTCTAGCAGCGTTTTGCGTAGTCCTAAGTGGAGTTAGAATTCTATATATTGATATTCCATTTTTGGAAATATATGGCCTAAATGATATCCTTTCAGTATTAATCACAATGATGTGGGTTGTTGGAGTAACTAATGCAATTAATCTTTTGGACGGATTAGACGGATTAGCAGGAGGAGTATCAGCTATTGGTATTTTATCGCTTATTATAATTTTTGTTTTAAACGGTTCAGCCCAAATTGCACTTATTCTCGCAGCTGCACTTTTAGGTGGGATTTTAGGATTCTTACCATATAACTTTAATCCTGCAAAGACATTCATGGGAGATGTTGGATCTAACTTTATTGGCTATACTCTTGCAACAATTTCTATGATGGGTATGGCAAAGACATATACACTTATGGCAATTATTCTTCCAGTAATAATTCTAGCACTTCCGCTTTTTGATACGCTGTTTGCTATAGTTCGAAGAGTATTATCAGGCAAGTCTATAATGCAGGCAGACAGAGGCCACTTACATCACAGATTAGTTGATTTAGGACTTTCTCAAAAGCAAGCTGTTTTAGTTTTATATTCAATAGCTGCAATGTTTGGTGTTTTTGCAATAGTACTTATGGAGAGCTCGGCTTGGAAGGCTATTACATTTCTAGTTATAATGGTTATTTTCGTTTTGCTAGAAAGAAGAAACCTTATTATAAAAGCTCGTAAAGCATTACCTAAGTCAAAAGTCATTAATTTTACTGATGGCGGAGAAAAACTTAGAGTTATGCTAGTTTTTGGAACTAGACCTGAAGCTATCAAAATGTGCCCTCTAGTTCTTGAACTTAAAAAGAGACCTGAAATTGAGACAATAGTTTGCGTTACTGCACAACATAGAGAAATGCTAGACCAAGTCCTTGAGGCATTTAATATAAAACCAGACCATGACTTGAACATCATGAAAGCTAGACAAACTCTTACACATATCACATCAGAAGTATTAAACGGTGTGTTTGACGTTATCCAAGAAGAAAGACCAGACATAGTGCTTGTTCATGGTGACACAACTACTACATTATCAGCCGCTCAAGCAGCCTTTTATTCAAAAGTAATGGTTGGTCACGTAGAAGCAGGACTTAGAACTTATGACAAGTATTCTCCATTCCCAGAAGAAATGAACAGAGAGCTTGTTACTCAAATTGCTGATTTATTCTTGGCACCAACAGAGAATAATAAGCAAAATCTACTTAAAGAACATGTAAAAGAAGAGAACATATTTGTTACAGGAAATACAGTAATTGATGCATTAAAGACTACTGTTAAGGAAGACTATAAGTTTACGCATCCTGTACTTGAAAAAATAGATTTCAGTAAAAAAGTAATATTTATGACAGCACATAGAAGAGAGAACTTAGGGAAACCATTAGAAGATATTTGCGAAGCAGTAAAAGAAATTGCAACTACTGTTCCAAACGTTGAGGTGGTTTATCCGGTTCATCTAAACCCTGCAGTTCAAGAAACTGCTCATAGTATATTAGATGGAATAGAAAACGTTCATCTTATTGAGCCGCTAGAAGTAATTACAACTCACAATCTTATGAACAAATCAACTTTAGTTTTAACAGATTCTGGTGGAATTCAAGAGGAGGCTCCTTCTTTAGGAAAGCCCGTACTAGTTCTTAGAAACGAAACAGAAAGACCAGAAGCGGTTACTGCTGGTACTGTTAAGGTTGTTGGTACAGACAAAAAGAAGATAGTTGAAGAAGCAACTAAGCTTCTACTTGAGAAAGACGAGTATGAAAAGATGAGCAAAGCAGTTAACCCTTATGGTGATGGTAATGCTTGCTACAGAATCGTTGAAGCCATCAGATATAAATTTGGACTAACCAAAAAAAGAGTTAATGATTTAAAACAATAATCAATTATGGCATATAACATGCACCATAATTCACAAAACAAAAAAGGAGATGTTTATTTGCAATCTGCAAGAGAAGTAGCTTTATCTATACTATATAAGATTGAAATAGGAGAGGCTTACTCGAACATTACCCTAAATAAAGAATTGCGTACTCAGAAGGATTTGTCAGCTCTTGACAAATCCTTAGTTTCTCAAATCGTTTATGGAGTCACAACTTGGAAGATTACATTAGACGAAATTATAAAAAAGTATTCATCAATTAAAATTAAAAAAATATCTCCTTGGATATTAAACATTCTTAGAATGGGAATTTATCAGATATGCTTTTTAGACAAAATTCCTGAGAGCGCAGCTGTAAATGAAAGCGTAAAGTTGGCCAAAAGATACGGTCATATAGCTTCGAGCAGATTCGTAAATGCAGTCTTAAGAAAGATAAAAAAGGAAGAACTCCAAAATTTATTTAATGAAATTGATGCAGACACCACATTAGAAGAAACAGAAAAACTAGCAATTAAAACATCTCACCCTCAATGGATGGTTGAAAAGCTATTAGAGTACTATGACAAAGATTTTGTTAAAGCGTTGCTTGATGCAGATAATATAGTGCCTAGCATTTCAATTAGAGTTAATACAAGTGTTATCACACGAGATGAGTTAATTAAAGAATTTGAAGACGAGAATATCAAATGCAAAAAAGGCAATCTTCCAGATAGTGTTATTCTAGAGCATTTGCCAAAGGTGGAAAGCGACAAGTTTATTGTTCAAGATGAAGCTGCACAGCTTGTTTGCTTAATGCTCGAGCCAAAAGAAAATGAAACTATTTTAGATATGTGCGCAAGCCCTGGTGGAAAGACAACTTATATTGCAAAGCTAATGAACAATAAGGGCACTATAGATGCATGGGATATTCATGAGCATAGAGTGGAGCTAATAATAGAGCTATGTTGCAAGCTAAATGTTTCTATTGTAAATGCTTCACAAAATGATGCTACGGAGTATAAAGAAAACTTAAAAGAAAAGTATGATAGAATTCTTTTAGACGTGCCATGTTCTGGACTTGGTGTAATTAGGAAAAAGCCAGACATAAAATGGACAAAGAAAGAAGAACAAAAAGATTTAATAGAAACACAAAGAAAGATTCTTAACTGTGGCGCAGAGTACTTAAAGCCTGATGGAATAATGATGTATAGTACCTGCACTATTTTAAAAGAAGAAAACAATCTTCAAATAGCAGAGTTCTTAAAAGAAAATAATAATTTTGAACTACTAGAAGAAAAGCAGCTTTTTCCAAACGTGGATGGAACGGATGGCTTTTATATGGCAAAGCTTCATAAGAAAAAATAGGAGGTGATTTTTTGAAGAATATTAGAGATTTTACTCTATCAGAGCTTGAAGAAGAATTGGCATCAATAGGAGAAAAGAAGTTCAGAGCTAAGCAAATCTTTGCATGGCTTTTTAGAGGTGTAAATGATTTTTCTGAAATGACAGACCTTTCTAAAGATTTAATAGCAAAATTGAGTAGTAACTATTATATTCAAAATATCACTGATTCCATGTCACAAAAGTCAAAGGATGGTACCGTTAAGTTCCTATTTACCTTAAAAGATGGAAACGCTATTGAGAGCGTTATGATGAAGTATAAATATGGAAACACTGCCTGTGTATCAAATCAAGTGGGCTGTAAAATGGGATGCAACTTTTGCGCTTCTGCCAGAATAGGTTTTGTTAGGAGCCTTACTGCTGGCGAAATTGTTTCGCAAATACTAGAGATAGAAAAACAAACTGGCGAAAAGATATCAAATGTTGTATTCATGGGAATAGGCGAACCACTTGATAATTATGACAATGTTATGCGTGCAATTCATATTATTAATGATCCTAAAGGGCTAAACATAGGTGCGAGACATATTAGCATTTCAACATGTGGTATCGTACCGCAGATTAGAAAGCTTGCTGATGAATTTGAATTACAATGTAACCTATGCATTTCTCTTCACAGCAGTAAAAATGATGTAAGGTCTTCAATGATGCCTATAAATAAAAAATATAGTATCGAAGAATTGATAGATGCATGTAAGTATTACATAGAAAAAACAAACAGAAGAATTACTTTTGAATATGCTCTAGTAGATGGAGTTAACGATTCTAAAGAAGATGCGCTTCATCTTGCGAAGCTTTTAAAGGGAATGCTTGCACATGTGAATTTAATTCCAATAAATAAAATTAAAGATGGAATATATGAAAAAAGTTCTACAGAAAAAATTCTTGCATTTAGAGATACACTAAATGAAAAAGGTATTGTTGCAACAGTTAGAAGAGAACTTGGCTCAGACATTAGCGCCGCATGTGGACAACTTGTTAGAAAACAAAAAGAAGAAAATAACTCTTAAAGTAAATAATTGATATTAATGTTTTTTAAATATATAATAAGAGTGTAATTTTATTTTAAAAAGTATATTTGTTATTTGCAGAAAAATAAGCATATAGAAGGCTGAGGTGATTATATATGCGTTTTTGTGGATACACCGATATAGGGCTTGTTAGAGAGCAAAATGAGGACTTCATCATAATACCTGGAGAACAAGAAAGTATGAAACTTTTTGTTCTGGCAGATGGTATGGGTGGAGTTAACGGCGGAGAGAAAGCAAGCTCAATAGCAGCACAAAGTGTTAAAGAATATGTTAGAAAAAATTTCATAAAGATAGAGCGAACAAAGTTAGAGTTAGAGCAGCTTGTCAGAAATGCAATGCATTATGCTAATTCTAAAGTATATGAAGCTTCTAAAGAAGATCCGGAATTAACCGGTATGGGCACAACATTGATAGTTGTTCTTGTATATCGTGGAAGAATTCATATAGGTCACATAGGTGATAGTAGAGTATATAGAATTAGACAAAATGTTATGAGACAAATTACTAAAGATCATTCATACGTTCAAGAACTTGTTAAGCAGGGAGCGATTACAGAGGATGAGGCAAAGAATCATCCACAAAAGAATGCTCTGCTTAAAGTGCTTGGGTGTGAAAAATCTATTAAGCCAGATATAATCACGAAAGGCTTTGTTAAGGGAGATACGATTCTGGTTTGCTCCGATGGTCTTACAAACATGGTTGATGATCAATATATATTTGAAATAATAATGAAAAATATGCACGACATTAATACGGCATGTAAAAAGCTAATTGAAAAAGCAAATCAAAACGGCGGAAAAGATAATGTTAGTGCAATAATAATATCTAATTAAGATATTTCCTAATTTGGAGGGAGACAAATGGAATTAGTAGGAAGAACTCTAACGAATCGTTATGAGGTTGTAGAAAAAATAGGTAATGGTGGCATGGCTACAGTTTATAAAGCTAAAGATAATAAGCTAAACAGATTTGTAGCTATCAAGGTTCTAAAAGATGAATTTGCTGGTGACCAAGAGTTTATTAAACGTTTTCAAATCGAGGCGCAATCAGCAGCTTCACTTTCTCAACCAAACATCGTTTCTATTTATGATGTTGCAAACGAGGGCGATATCCATTTTATAGTAATGGAATTAGTTGAAGGAAAAACATTAAAAGACATCATTCAAAAAGAAGGAAGGCTTGATTGGAAGAAGGCTGCTAAGATTGGTTCGCAAATAGCTGCTGGTCTTTCAACTGCTCATAAGAATCACATCATTCATAGAGACATTAAGCCTCATAATATTATTATAACTAAAGAAGGAATCGCAAAGATTACAGATTTTGGAATTGCTAAAGCAGCATCTTCTAGTACTATCAATGCGAAGTCTAGCTCTTTAGGAAGCGTTCATTATTTTTCACCAGAGCATGCTAGAAATGGATATACTGATGAAAAGTCAGATATTTATTCTTTAGGTATAGTTCTTTATGAAATGGTTACAGGCAAGCTTCCTTTTGATGGAGATAGCGCTGTAGTTGTTGCAATGAAGCATCTTAAAGAAGAACCAGTTCAGCCAAAGGAGATTATTCCTGAGATTCCTACAGGCCTAAATAATATCATCATGAAGGCGATGCACAAGGAAGTTAGTGGTAGATATTCAAGTGCTGTTGAATTATATAATGATTTACAAACAATCATTAAGAGTCCAGATTCTGATTCGGTTGGAAGTAATCACGAATCACTTTATGCAACACAAAGAGTCCCACATGTTAACAAGGGAATGGCAACAGCTGATGATTATACAAAGAAAGTAGTTCCTTTAAAAACTGAAAAGAAAAATGGAGTTAATATGTCAAAGGCTAGAAAAAAAGTTAAACGTTCAGGTGGGATAGGATCTTTCCTATTAAAGTTACTTCTTTTGATATTATTCTTTGCATTATTCGTATTAGGTGGTAAGTATTTATTCGATAAAATGATGGAACCTACAAAAACAGCCGTAGTTCCAAACGTAATTGGTTCTAGCGAAGAAAAGGCTAGACTTGTTTTGGAAAACTTAGGATTTGTAGTTGAGGTTGCAGGATATCAAGATAGTGTTTATCCAAAGGGTTATGTTATAAAGCAAAAGTTTGAGTCTGGCGAAGAAATATCTGTCGGGACTAAAATTGGTTTAACACTTAGCGCTGGGCAAGAGCAAGTTAAAATTCCAGACTTAACTAGTCTTTCTGTTACTGCTGCTACAAAAGCACTAAGGGATGTTAATTTGGAAATAAAAGTTGTTGAGGAAGAAAATGACGACGTAGAAGTTGGCAGAGTTATTAGACAAGATCCAAAAGCAGAAGAGATGACATATACTGGCGAAATAATCACTGTATATGTAAGCAAGGGATTACCAGAAGGCATGGTATATATGCCAGATTTATTTGCATATGGTGAAGAAGAAGCAAAAGAAGTTCTTGAAGCATTAGAATTAGTCCCAATTATTAAATACACAAATCTTCCAGATAAAGAAGATGGAGTACTAATTAGTCAAAGCATAAATGCAAAAGAAAAAGTAAAAATCAAAAAAGAAGTTACGCTTGTATATAATAATTTATCAGGTACAACACCAGTACCTAGTGAAGAACCAGACATCGTAGTTGTTCCAACAAACACACCTGTTGTTACACCAAAAGTTACTCCAGTACCTGCACCTACAGCTACACCAAAGCCTACACCAATACCTACTATTGCACCAGTTGCGGACAAGTACTTAACATTAAGCTTAGTTAATAAGGGCAGTAGAGATACATTTATGGTTAGAGTAGAACTAAATGGTGATATCAAAGGCAGAAAAGTTATATACAACAAAGAGCATAAGAGAGGCGACGGACAAGTACAAATCTCTTATCCGGGAGATGCAACAGGTATAATCAGAATTTATATTGATGATGCATTAGATTCAGAAATGCTAATTTCAGATTAGTTAAGGAGTGGTAGTCATTAAAGGAACTGTAGTAAAAGTTAATTCAGATTTATATAAAGTTGACTTAGGCGATACGGTTTGTGACTGCAAAGCAAAAGGATTATTCAAGTTTAAGAAAACGAACATTGTTGTTGGAGATTTAGTTGAAGTAAATGGTGAGGTAATCGAAAAGGTTTATCCTAGGAGAAATGAGTTTGTTAGACCTGCAATTGCCAATATAGATCAAATGGTAATTGTTGTTGCCACAACAAACCCAGTTCCAGATTTAGAACTCTTAGACAAACAGCTTATTATGGCTGAGAAAAAAGGTGTTACTCCGCTAATATGCATTAATAAAATAGACTTGTCTCAAGAGTATGATGGTTTAGTTCAAACATACGAAAAGATAGGCTATCAGGTAGTTACTACTGATGCTAAAAATGGTGTTGGGATAGAAAAATTAGCGATCTTTTTACAAAACAAAATAACAGCATTTACTGGTAACTCAGGGGTTGGAAAATCTGCATTAACTAATAATCTGTTTGATGAAGATATTACAGAAGAAGGCGAAACATCACAAAAAACAGAAAAAGGAAAGCACACAACAAAGTTTGTTGAACTATATAAAATTGCACCGGGTTCATATATAGCTGATACGCCAGGATTTTCAACTTATGAAATCAATGACATTCAATGCACAGATCTTGACAAATTGTTTATAGAGTTTATTCCATACATCGACAAATGTGAGTTTCGTGGTTGCTCTCACATAAAAGAAAGAAATTGCGCAGTTAGGTCTGCCGCAGAAGATAGAAAAATAGATTATGGTAGGTATGAAAGATATTGCAAGTTTTATCAAAAATTAAAAGATTCCTCAAAATGGTAGTTTTAGGAGGTGACAAAGTGGCTAAAAATATTAAGCTTTCAGCATCAATTCTTAACGTGAAGCAAATGGAGCTACATAGTAGAATTGCAGAACTAAAAGAAGTAATTGATTATATTCATATTGACGTTATGGATGGAATCTTTGTTCCAAACAAAACGCCAGGAATTGATATGTTCAAAAATGCAAAGCGATTTGAAACAAAGCAACTTGATGTTCATCTTATGGTAGACGAACCAGAAAGAGAGCTTTCAAATTATGACGGTGCAGATATAATTACATTTCATATAGAGACGGTTTTAGATAGCAAGACTATGATGATTAATATGAAAAAGTTTGAAGAAATATCATCAGAGATTCGTAGGCTTGGAGCTAAGGTTGGAGTTGCAATAAAACCTAATACAACAGAAAGTCTTCTAAGAAACGTCTTTAGAAAAGTAGATTTAATTTTAGTCATGACAGTGGAGCCTGGATATGGTGGGCAAAAGCTAATACCTAAGACTCTTGCAAAAGTAGAAAACATTAAAAAGGCTGGTTTTAATGGTATTATAGAAGTCGACGGAGGCATTACCGAAGAGACTGCTCCAGATGCTATAACTGCTGGAGCCACAATGCTAGTTGCAGGAACAGGCTTATTTGATGCCGAGTTTCCTTTAGAGGCTGGCAAGGCTATGAAGAATAATAAATAATGAATTGTGATAAACGCTCATGCTTTACGGCATTTGAGCGTTTTTTAAAAGTCCGTTTGGTTGACGTAAAATAGCTTCTGTGGTATAATTTTTGGGAATTTTAGAGCATGGGGGAAGACATGAAAAACACTTTAAAATATGCTTTGTTGACACTAATTCTTTTATTTTTGCTTTCCGCTTGTCAGCAAAATAGCATAGATGATTCGAAATTTAATATTGTAACCTCATTTTACCCAATGTATGTGCTAACTCTTAATGTTGCTGATGGTGCTAGCAATGTCACTGTAAGCAATTTAACAGCACAAACAACAGGGTGCCTTCATGATTATCAGATAACAACTACAGATATGATAAAGTTAGGGCATGCTGATGTATTAGTTGCAAATGGTGATGGCATGGAAAGCTTTATAGATAAAGCTGTTTCTACATACAAGGATTTAAAGGTAATTAATGCTAGTGACGGAATCCTAGATTCTATAGATAAAGAGCATGACGATTCTGAAGATGATGAGCATGAAATCAATTCTCACTATTGGGTAAGTATTTGTTTATATATAAAGCAAGTAGAAAATGTTGCAAGAGAGCTTTCAAAAATTGATCCTGACAATGCAGAGATTTATAAAGAAAATGCTTCAAACTATATAAAGAAACTAACAGACCTTAAGAATAAAATGCATGAAGAGCTAGACAAAATCAAAAACAAAAAGATAGTAACATTCCATGAAGCATTTGAATTCTTTGCTGATGAATTTGGGCTAGATATAGTATCTGTTATTGAAAGAGAGCCAGGAACTTATCCTAGTAGTAGAGACGTGGCAGAGATTATAGATGAAGTAAAACAAAAAGATGTAAAAGCAATATTTGCGGAACCACAATATAGTAGAACGGCTGCAGATACTATTGCTAGAGAAACAAAAGTAAATGTATACAGCTTAGACCCTTTAGTTACTGGAGAAATGAGTAAAGATGCATACATAAATGCTATGAATAATAATTTAGAGGTGCTTAAGGAAGCACTATCATAAAGGATGTGAAAAACATGAGTGGAAGTTGTGGAGATTGTTGCACAAAAATAAATAACATATCATTTACAGCGGGAAACGACGTTATACTAGATAATATTAGCCTTCACATACACTGTGGCAGTCTGACTGTTTTGATTGGAAAAAATGGCGCTGGCAAATCAACACTACTTAGGGCTTTGCTTGGTGAGATAAAGCATACCGGGGAGATTGTCTACAAGAACAAAACTGATAATAACAAAAAAATAAGAATTGGCTATGTTCCACAAAATATTAATATTGAGAACTCGCCAATGACGGTTTATGATATGGCAACTAGCTTCTGCTACAATAAGCCAGTATTTCTTGTAAAAGATAAAAAAATACATGAGGAAATAAAAGAGCATTTAAAAGAGTTCGGGGCGGAAAATCTAATAGATAGCAAAGTATCAAGGCTTTCAGGTGGAGAACTTCAAAGAGTAATGATGGCAATAGCTACTATTCCATACCCAGACTTGTTAATACTAGATGAGCCTATTTCTGGAATGGATAAAAATGGCAAGGAACAGTTTTATAGTAGAATTGCAGAATTAAAAAATGAGCATGACCTTGCTGTTATACTTGTTTCTCATGATTTTGATTACGTTAAAAAGTATGCTGATAAAGTTGTTATGCTAGATAAAAAAGTTGTCTGCGAAGGAACGCCAGATGAAGTATTTAACTCCGAAGTGTTTAAAGAGACATTTGGAAATGTATAGAAAGGAAGTGTTAAAGTGAGCATTCTTGATTATGAATTTATGAGAAATGCACTGTTTGCTATTATAATCATTACACCATTATTTGGACTAATTGGTACTATGATAGTAAATAACAAAATGGCATTCTTTTCAGATGCATTAGGCCATAGCGCATATACTGGCATTGCTTTGGGTATGCTTTTGGGCATTTCAAATAGCACACTTTCTATGATTGTATTTGCAATTATATTTGCAGTATTACTAAACAGAATTAATGCTTCAAGAATAGCATCTAAAGACACAATTATTAGCGTGTTTTCATCAACAGCGATTGCTCTTGGACTTGTTATCCTTACAAGAACAGGTAATTATACTGAAATTTCAAGCTATTTAGTTGGAGATATTTTAAATATCTTGCCACAAGAAATAATATATCTTTTAATCACTGCTGTAGTAGTACTTGTATTTTGGATTTTCAATTTCAACAAACTTCTTGGGATATCAGTTAATCCAACACTTGCGAAGAGCAAGGGAATAAATGTTAAACTAATTGAAAACATATTCGTGATTTTAGTGGCAACAATTGTTATGATGTCTATAAAGTGGGTTGGAATACTAATTATTAATTCACTATTAATCCTTCCTGCTGCTGCAAGCAGAAACATTTCAAAGAACATGAGAGCATATCATTTATGGTCAGTTGTTTTTTCAATAGGCGCTGGCTTAGTAGGCTTATTTGCATCATACTATTTGGGGGTTTCAACAGGGCCAACAATTGTGCTTGTTTCGAGCATCATTTATTTTATAACATTTGCCCTACGTAAATTATCAATTGATTAGTAGCTTTATTTGAAGTTTTTAACTGCATTTAATTTTGACTAATACTTAAGGTGTGGTATAATTTCTAGTAATAAAGATTTGTACCATATTTTTGGGAGTAAATTATGTTAAAGAAGATTTTTAATGCACTTGTAGCCTTGCTTATATGTGGTTGTGTTGCCCTAGTCATTGTGCTAAACTATGACAAGATTTCTGCATACATAGAGGGAAGAGACTGGTCATATATAGAAAAAGTCGCAGACATAAAAGGAATAAATCCTCAAATAATATCTGGAAAAAAAGAGCTAGTTATTGCTAATGGCAAGACAATCTCTTTATATTCCAAAGATACTGAGCTTTTGGATGAAAAAAGCGTAGTTTCTAGCGGATATTTTGCCGATTCTGATGGAGAGTACTCCATTGTAGTTGCAAAAGATACAAATACAGCATATTTATACAAAGGCGGAGCTTTTCATTCCAAGATAGAATTGGGCTCAGAAGTTAAGTTTGTTACCATCAATAAAAACGGCTATTTTTCAGTAATATTTGCACCTAATGGTTACAAAAGTGGAGTCAAAGTCTTTTCACCATCTGGTAAAGAACAGCTTGCCACATATTTGGCTTCTTCTTATGCAGTTAATTGCGTACTTTCAGAAGACAACAAAAACTTATATATTTCTCAAATAGATACACTTGGACTTAGAGCAAAATCAATAGTTAAAGTTATTGAAGTATCTAAAATAAAGGGTAAAAGCTCGGCAGAAGATTACATGAAGGAATATGAGCTTCCAACTGACGAACTATTAATAGACTTAGATATTGATAAGGCTGGCGTTATAGCTTATACCATGGGAGGTATTTACAAGTTCAACGGAGCCGGATTTGAAAAGATTTGTGGTTTAGATGAGAAGGAAACACTGCTAGTTTCTATAAATGGAGATTTCCCTACTGTTATGGGAAAGGGAAAAGAAGGAATAGCAGAGATTACGATTTACAAAGAAGAAAATTCAAAGCAGGAATTTGATATAACACCTCAAGATATTGAAGCATACAAAAACAAAATTTGCATCAACTTCGGTAATGAAATAGCAGTACTAAATACTAATGCAAGGATATTATCTAAGATTAGAATATCCGATAAGGTTGAAAAGATGCACATTTTTGATGATGGAAAGAGTTTAGCAGTAATGTATAGAAACAAGATCGAATTATTTAACATTTAATTTGGGAGGAAATATGTTTAATTTGATGGACATTGTTGTAATAGCTATAGTCGCTTTATCTGGTTTCTTTGGATATAAGCGCGGTTTTATAAAGACAGCAATTAGTTTATTTTCTTTTTTCATAGCAATTGGAATTGCACTTTTGTTCTATAAGCCGGTAGCTGTTATTCTCACAGAAAAAACTCAAATTGATGACTGGATAATAGAAAGAATTTGCGATTATGACTATGAAGCAGACAAAGAGGATTCTAATAAAAATGAAAGCAAGGCAATTGCTTCTTCTGAAGAAGAAACAGAGCAAGGCATAATTGAAACTCTTTCTGAGCAATTTCCTCAAAGCATACTTGAGAGCTTTGACTTTGAAAAGACAAAAAGAGACCTTAAGCTAGAAGCGGCAACAAAGATTTCAGAATCAATTATGAAGGTTTTGAGCGTAATTATTATCTTTTTAGTAATAAAAGTCACGTTATTTGTTGCAAGTTTTATTTTAAATGGTATAGTACAAATGCCAGTTTTGAAACAGTTAAATGAAATTCTGGGGTTGTTTTTCGGAGCAATCATGGGATTTTTAGAATTATATATTGCGTTTGCAATCATCACTTTTATAAGTTCTATCACAGATTTAACATTTGTAACGGATGCTCTTAAAGGTTCATTGATTGCTAGCATCATGTTTGAGAATAACATTATTCTTAAACTGCTTTTCTAGGTGCTGAAGGAGGAAGTATTTTTTGCCATGAAAAAAGTTTTAAATATACTAATAAGAATTATTATTGTGCTTATAGTTATAGTGCTACTATTTGTTGCTGGTGTTGGAGCGTATGTACTATATACTAGGGCACAAAAAGAGAATTCCGAAACAATCATTAAAGGTGAAAGCGGAGACATTATTGTAAGTAACAAAAATGAGTTAGAGCCAACTATTACATGTTTGTTTATGGGTGTAAATGATTCATTAACAGATTTTATTATGCTAGGAAAATATGATCCTAATACTAGAGAGATTAATCTTATGTCTATACCTAGAGACTCTAAAGTTGATGGAACAGTAGATGGCAAGATTAATTCTGCGTATGCTCGTGGATTAAATCCTATGAACACAGTAAACATTGTTACCGAAATCACAGGTGTTGAGATTGATTACTATGTTTTGTTTAAAACAAAAGTTTTAAGAGATTTAGTTGATGCTGTTGGTGGCGTTACAGTTACTGTGCCAGTTAACATGAACTATGATGATCCTGTTCAGAATTTGCACATACATCTTAAAAAAGGAACATACAAACTAAATGGAGACCAGGCAGAGCAATTCTGTAGATTCAGAAGATATCCAAATGGAGATGTTGATAGAGTAAAGGCACAGCAATCATTTATAAAGGCAATGGTTTATAGATGCCTAGAACCACAAAATCTTTTAAAAGCAGGAGACTTAATTGAGATAGCATTAAAGAACACTCAAACTAATGCGGTAACAGATTTGATACCAGAATATATTGATGATGCTGTATCATTTAAGCCAGATAGAATGAGAATTGAAACTTTACCAGGATATGGTGGATACGCAGACAATGGCATTTCATATTTCTTCATTAACGAAAAGAAAGCAAAAGAGTTAATTGATGAAATGTTCAACAAAAAGTATACTCCGGAAGAAGCTGCCGAAATTCAAGAAGAATTGGATAGCAGTGGAGAGACAAAAATAGACATTAGCTTAATTAGTGGAGAAGATAAAGAGACTACAAGAACTAGTGGAGAAAAACTTAAAATAGAAGTTCTTAATAATGGTGCAAGCGTTAGAGACTTTAATAGAGTAGTCGAGATTTTAAATAATTCCGGATATGACGTAGTTAGAGTAAGCACAATTATTGATACTAAAAACGAGTTGTCTAGCATTACTTGTTATTCAAGTTCTACATTTATTAAGAATGAGCTGAAGGCTGTTTCTAGGATAGTAGGAATACTTAAACTTGAAACTGAGACAAAGAAGGATGCAGATGTAGACTTTACCATCGTGCTTGGACCAAACTACGTAGCAGATTAAACTTGTATCAAATATTCCGTAGCGGCGCACTAGAGTGCGCCATAAAATGCACACACTTTCGTAGCGGCGCTACTCACGTGCGCCATGGACAACTTTAATTGTCCGCTACAATCATATAATATCGTTTCGGCGCAAATCTTGGCGCCACAAAGGGGATGTTATTCATGAAAAACATGGGCGTAATTTTTGGCGGTGTCACTTGTGAACACGACGTCTCAATCGTGTCTGGACTTCAACTAATTGAAAACGTTAATAAATCAAAGTATAACGTTTATCCAATCTATATTCATTCTGATGGACAATGGTACACAGGTTCAGAATTGTTAGATGCCTCAACATATAAAAAGTTTGATGAGGTTAAAGCTAAACTAAAAGAAGCAATTATTCAGCCAAACAAAAATGGTCTTATTATTTTAGGAAAAGGTCTTCTTTCAAAAAATGAATTCATAAAACTAGATGTTGTTATTCCTGTTATGCACGGAATGAACGGCGAAGATGGAACTTTGCAAGGCTTATTAGAGCTTGCTAATATTCCATACTCTTCTTCTGGCGTTCTTGGTGCAAGCGTTGGTATGGATAAAATAATGATGAAAAAAGTATTTGAGTCTTATGACCTTCCAGTATTACCATACACATATTTCTTAAGAGAAGAATGGGAAGAAGACAAAGAAGCTGTATTAAAAAGCATTGAGGAAAAGATGGAATATCCAATGATAGTTAAGCCATCTAACCTTGGCTCTAGTATAGGAATTACAAAAGCAAAAGATAGAGAAGGATTAATTTTTGCTATCGAAGTTGCTATATCTTATGACTTTAGAATTCTGGTTGAAAAAGCTGTAGAGAATCTAAAGGAGATTAATTGTAGTGCGCTTGGATATTTAGATGACGTTGAGACTTCATGCTTAGAAGAACCAATTAGTTGGGAAGGCTTTTTGTCATTTGAAGACAAATACTTAAGAGGCGCTAAGTCTCAAAAGTCTGGTGGAGCAAAGGTTTCTACAGGTGCTAAACAAGGAACCATGGAGAGCATGGATAGAAGAATCCCAGCTCAAATTAGTGATGAAAAGACAGCACTAATAAAAGAATACACAAAAACTGCATTTAAAGCATTATGCTCAAAAGGTGTTTCACGAGTAGATTTTATTATTGATGAAGCGAGTGACAAGGTATACATCAATGAAATTAATACAATACCAGGTTCTATGGCATTTTATCTATGGAAACATGATGGACTTGAGTATTCAGAGTTAATCGAAAGATTAGTTGAAATAGCAGAAAAAGCAAATGAAGACAAAAACAAAAATAACTATACTTTTGATTCTAACATTATTGGTAATATTACTAAGATAGAGAAATAATTTGTAGTGTCGCTCTTTGAGCGACACTTATTTCATAGAAAGAGGTAAAATATGAAAGTTGTATTAAAATCAAAGCAATACTATGGCACGCATGAGGATGAAGTCTCTGAAGAATTTGAATGTACTGTAACGAATACGGAAGATGTTATTAAGGTTGAATTTGAAGAGGGATACATTCAAATTGAAAATGGTAAGATGGTACATGAAAGAGGAGAGAATAAGTTTATTGTCGAGGAAGACAAGGACTCTGAAGTGGATTACGATACCAAAAGAGGCCTTATTGTTCTAGACTTGCATGGTATCGAAGTCAAAAAATATGATACCTCGGTAGGTTTGGTAGGAAGTGCAAAATATAGAATAAGCGTCACAGGCATCGAGCCTTATTTAAATGAAATTGATATTATAATTAAAGAAGAATAGATTTAGGCGTTCCGAGGGGACGTTCTGGGGACACGACATGTTCGCATCAGAGCGGTCAGCGGGCTATGTATAAAAATTCTTGCGTTCGAATGCTCCAATTCGAAGAATGCCTAATAAAGCAGTCATACAAGCAATAAGAAAATTTTTCAGGAACCGGCGGAAAACGCACCTAAAAAATTTTCTAATTGCTTGTAATTTTGTGCTTTAAAAGGCATTCTATCTCATTTCCACGCTCACTTAGAATTTTTATACATAGCCCGCTGACCGCTCTGACGCGAACATGTCGTGTCCCCACTTCGCCACTTCGCCTCTTCGCCTCTTCCGTAAGGACATCTCGTCTGTTACAGAACTATTACACCACCGTTACAAAACGACGAGATTAACATAATTATTTTACATTTACAAAACATTTGAAACACTATTATGCGTAAATAAAAATGGACAATGTAAAAAAGATGTAAACTGAGTAAACATTTTATAAAAGAAATTGACGCTATTATTAGTAGTGCTAAAATTTGATTAACGAGATGGAGAGAACATGATTTCAAGTGTCATAATTCCTTTATCCGTAACGTTAGATTAAGTATGAGAGAGTAGAACGAAAGGAAACTTAATCTAATTTAACCTTTTTCCTTTCAAAATATTTTTTTTAATTTTACAAGGAGGAAATACTAAATGAAAAGAATAGTATCACTTTTACTAGCTCTTTCAATGGTACTTAGCCTTTGTGTTTCTGCATTCGCTGTAGATTATTCAGATCTTGAAGGCGAAAACATGAAATACGCTGGTGCTGTTGACGCATTAACAGAGCTTAAAGTTATCGACGGATTCCCAGATGAGACTTTCCGTCCAAATGATAACCTAACAAGAGCACAAGTTGCTAAAATGTTAGTTATCTGCTTAGG
Organism: Clostridia bacterium; assembly: GCA_016291695.1. Classification (GTDB taxonomy): domain Bacteria; phylum Bacillota; class Clostridia; order TANB77; family UBA1234; genus RGIG6105. The sequence continues at coordinate 18,325 of JAEEYG010000062.1, forward strand.
TTTAGGCGATTCAGTTGAATCACTTTCTGGAAAGACAGTATTCTCTGATGTTGCTTCAAACTATTGGGCATCAGGATATATCAACGCTGCAGCACAAAGCAAGATCATCGTTGGATATCCAGATGGAACATTCAAACCAGAAAACCAAGTTACATATGCTGAAGCTTTCACAATGGCTTTAAGAGCACTTGGTTATGGTAACGTAGTAGAAGCTGAAGGAACATGGCCAACAGCTTACCTACTAAAAGCAGTAGAACTTGAGTTAAACGATGATATGGATCCTTACACAGCTGATAAGCCAGCTACAAGAGGAAACACAGCTATTCTTCTATGGAATATGCTAAGAACTCCAATGTGGAAGATTTATCAAGAGTCTCAAGGAAATGGAATGACACTTGAAGCTAGAACAGATCTAATGCTTAATGTTAAATTCCCTAAGTATTGGTATGAAAAGGCTGCATATCTAACAGATTACACAGTTTCTAATACTGATAAGATGGATCAACTAGTTAGAGCTACATTGGCTTATGTAGATGAAAAGGGCTTGCCAGGAACATGGACAGGTTATGTTAAAGTTGACACAGATATTTCAAGATTCGTTCTTGGAATGAAAGTATCTGCTTTAATCAAAGACTACAAAGATGAAGAAAAACTTACATTCTTAACAATTACTCCAGAATATTCATTTGTTGAAGGATTAGTTACAAGCATTGAGAATCTTGATGCTGACAAGCTTGAAATCGAAAAGACAGAGTACAAGCTAAATGCTGAACCAGATACAAAAGAAGCACTTGCTGAGAACGTATTTGTTGTAGGTGAAGTTGATGGTAAGAAAGTTCAAGCTTACGAAGAAGATTTAGTAATGAAGACTCTTCCAGATGAAGGAAAAGAAGTTGCTAAACCATCTACATTAAGAAGCAAGATCGATGAAGACGCATTAGTTATTATCGATGGTAAGTGGGCTAGAAGAGACGATATCGAAGAGGGCGATGTTTATACAGAGCTTAACGAAGATAACGACCAAGTTACTGGTGATGCTTACTACATGGTAGCTAGAAATAGAGTTGCTGGAACATTTGAATCATTAACATTTGAAAAAGATGATGATCAAAGAATGTACTTCGAAGTTGACGGAGCTCAATACAAGACAACTGAGAAGAGAATTAAAGGCAACGTTTATGAAGGCGAAGACGAGACAAAAGTAGAAGACGAAGTTGCTAAATTAACAAAGAAGAAGAGCGATAACGATTACCTAGACAAAGAAATCGAGCTTGTACTTAACTACTTAGGTAGAGTTGTAAAAGCTTATTTCGGAGATGTTAAGGGAAACGGAAACGGAAATAACTTCTTTGCTGTAATGTCAAATGGTATCAGAGTTGTAACAGACCCTGAGACAGGAGATACAGCACTTAAGATCAGACTTGCAAATGGTGAAGATGAAGAAGGTACAATGTACAAATTCTCATCTAAGTTCAAAGAGGCTGATTTTGTAGATACACTTATTGAAAAAGACGAAGTATTTGATAACGCTGAAGGCGATAGCGGTGAAGGCGTATTCGTATGGGTTAAATTCAATGATAAAGACGAAATCAAGGCTATTGCAGTTCTTGAAGCTGGATTATCAGGAGATCCATATGATGATGATTATGCATTCGTTGAATTCAACGAAGAGTATGATAAGACAAACGGTTACTTAACAACAGATGATGGCGAGTTCAAAGTAACATCAGCTACAACTGTATTTAAGTTAACACCAGAGATCGATGAAGAAGACGATCAAGTAGTAGGATTTAAGTTCGAAGTTGCAGAAGACGCTAAGGCAGCTCTACAAGGAGTTGATCATGGTCTAGTTGCATACGACACAACAAGCAAGATTAACAAGAACAAAGAGAAGATGACTGCTTCATTTGTATTCATTACAATGGACGCTGTTTCAGCTGACCTAGAAGTAGGTAAAGTAGAGAAGACAAAAGAGAGCAGAGGAATTTCTTATGTTCAAGTTGATGGCGAGTGGGAAGAAGTTGACCTAGAGAACAAGAAGTCAATCGTTGATGAATACAAGGGTGACGACGGTGTTGAAGGTCTTGACAAGAACTTCATCGTATTCTCTAGAACAGAGAACGGTAAAGTTGTAGTTAAAGGTTGCGTATCACCAGAGCAATTAGCTGGAGCTTCTATTGTTGAAGCAGTTGAGGGATCAATTGTTCAATTAACTGAAGGCGAGTTAAGCGGAGACATCGATCTTGAGAAGAAAGATGACGAGCTTAACAAGAAGTACGAAGATTATCAAATCGTTGCTATCGAAGCTAGTGTTGATAAAGACGATAAGGTAGAATTCGACGGTGGTGAGAACCTAGGTGAAGGCCTACCAGCTGGTAAGTATTCTAAGGGTGACAGAGTTCTAGTTGATAATGATCTTGAAGTAATCTACATCGTTACAGTTGAAGGTGTTGATGAAGAAGACGTTATTAATGATGACGGAAGCGTAACATACGCTGACGAAGTTGAAGCTGAAGACGAAGATGAGGATGAGACAGAAACGTATACTGTAACATATTCTTTCGCTGCAAATACACCTGCTTACGTAACAGAAGCTACACAACTTCCAGGGGATGTTACAAAGAATTCTGGAGAAACATATGAAGTTGTTGAAATACCAGACGTAACAATTACTTCTGGTGAGCATTCAGGAGAAGTAATTGAATTTAACTCTGAACCAGCTGCAGGAACACAAGTTTCTGGAGATACAGAAGTTGTAGTAACAGCTATTCTATAATCTTACAATTATGATTCAACGATAGTTGATTCTTAAAAAAATAAGGCAAGAACATAACAGTTTGAGCCTATTGGAAAAAGACTGACCATTTACTTGGCCAGTCTTTTTTTGTCCATTTTGGGGACACGACAACCAACTTCCAAAATAGACACTTCTGGGGACAGGACATTACTATTTTTTTCCACTTTAATTGCCTAGATAGAATAAATGGTGTATATTCTTTCATGAGGGGGACAGACTATTTCTGCCCCTCAATTATTTTATAAAGGAGTATTAATTATGCCTCGTCTTGCTCGAAAAGATATTGAAACACCTTATATTCACGTTATGGTTCAAGGTATTAATAAGGAGTATATATTTAATGAAGAAAAATATTTGATTGAATATTTAAAACTTATAAAGGAGAATATTAATCCGGATAAGTTTGAGCTTTTAGCTTATTGTATGATGAACAACCATGCACATTTCCTATTTTTTGTCGAAGATGTTAAAGCTTTTGAAAAGTATATGCAAAAAGTAAATCAAAAATTTGCTCAAGACTATAACTTTTATAATCAAAGATGTGGAGTTGTTTTTAGAAACAGATATCGTGTTGAACCAATTTATGATATTCTTCATTTAAATAGTTGCATAAAGTATATACACAATAATCCCGTCAATGCAGGTATGGTTAAGTGCTGTAAAGATTATTTATACTCTTCCTATAATGAATTTATAACAAATACTGGAGTATCTCAAAGCTCTGCTTTAAAGGATATTTATGGAGAAAACTGCGACTATTTGGAATTGTTTGGCTCAGCCATTGACAGAGTTTTTACTGATACGGATTCAATAGTCAACGAAACAATTATGCTGGGAATTAAATCTTTTCTTTGTGAAACTAGAAACAGTTTAGTTGATGTTTTTTGTGATTGGGAAGTACTGGTTAAGTTGATACATTATCTTAAAAACGAGTTTAATGTTAATTATTGTGAATCACAGAAATTATTTGGATTTTCAAAGAAGACAATGAAGCAAATCGTTGAATCAACACTGGTTTAATTTGCTGTCCTGTCCCCGGAGATGCTAATTTTGGAAGCTGACTGTCGTGTCCCCAGAGGAGTCGATTTTGGAAGCTGACTGTCGTGTCCCCAGAGGAGTCGATTTTGGAAGCTGACTGTCGTGTCCCCGGAAGTGCCATGGGAGCTGACTGTCGTGTCCCCAGAGGAGTCGATTTTGGGAGCTGACTGTCGTGTCCCCAGAGGTGTCGATTTTGGGAGCTAGTTGTCGTGTCCCCAAAATGGACATGAAATTGCAACATTCTTAACATAAAATTAATATGTAAATCTCCACATTTTTTATTGCCTTGCTAACATACGGAAGTACGCGATTGGCGTTGAATGCGCTAAAAATGTTAGTAAATATGCAAACACTTGTTTTGAACATAGTGTGAATTTTCCTAAAATAACTTGCCACTGCCGTAGGGTTATAGTAAAATACTTTTAGTCTGTAAACAGCAAATATTAAAGGAGATGAAAATATGATTAGAGTTTCTGGAAAAACTAAGCATGCTTGCGGTATTTTCGGAAAAGTCATTCTTACAATTCTTATTAGTGCCCTGTCCATATTCGCTATAGTTTTAGCTACATATAAGCCTGTTTATTCAGTTTATATGGATGGTGAGTTTAAGGGGTACGTCACTAGTAAGAACAAGGTCCAGGGTGACATAGAAGAGTATCTGCAAGAAGGCGATAGTGATAGAGTTGGTTACATTCTATTAAATAGTAGGCCTGAATATGAATTTGACCTTGTTAAAAAAGATGTTGAAACTAAAGATGACGATGTCCTTGCATTAGTTAAAGACTCTTGCGATATTTACTACAGAGTATATGCTATCAATGTAAATGATAAAGATGTTTGCCTTGAAGAAACATTAGAAGACGCGCAAGCAATCGTCGACAAAGTTAACGCAGCTCAAAAGTCATACACCAAAAAAGCAAAGGTTATGATTTCTGAGAAATTTGAAAAAGAATATGATGCAGTAGCAGACATAACAGTTGCTGCAAATGATATTATTAAACCAATCAAGAAAGAAAACGAAGCAATCGTTAAAAAAGTTCAAACTTATGCAGCAGCTAAGACTGTACCACAAGAAATCTTAGATGCACTTAAATCTCAATCAGCAGATCTTAAATTTGGACTACCAGTTACTAGTTATGTAATCACATCTAGATATGGCTGGAGAAGAAGTGGTTATCACACCGGTTGCGACTATGCAGCACCAATGGGTACACCAATTCATGCAGTTGAAGATGGAATAGTTACTTGTGCAGAGTGGAAAGGTAACTATGGTTATCTTGTTAAAGTTCAACATGCAGGCGGATTTGAAACATACTATGCACACTGCAGCAGATTTGCAGTAAGCGTTGGAGATTCAGTTAAAAAGGGCGACGTTGTAGCTTATGTAGGTAGTACAGGTAATTCTACCGGACCACATTGTCATCTAGAAATCAGATACAATGGAGCAACAATCGATCCCGAAACATTAGCGTCAGGAAGTAATAATGCTTAACATATTTGTAAAACACGTAAACTTAAGTTTACGTGTTTTACTTTTTTTCGAAACATAAATTTCATCCATATTTCTAAAATTAATTATTGTTTATTCTTGTTACAAAATAGGGTATAATCTTTATAGGAGTATTAAGAAAATTATTCTTGTATAACATTGACATTTCAGATTCGTTAATGGATAATTAAATAGTACTAGATTAGTATCCAGTAGGAGGAAATAAGTAACATGAGTAAGAAAATTTTAATAGTTGATGATGAAAGAAATATTGTTGATATATTAAATCACAATTTAGTTAAAGAAGGATATACTACTTGTCAAGCATACGATGGTGAACAAGCCGTTGAAGTTGCCAAAGCTGAAAAACCGGATTTAATCTTACTAGACGTTATGCTTCCAAAAAAAGATGGTTTCTCTGTATGCAAAGAAATCAGACAGTCATCAAGTGTTCCAATACTTATGGTTACTGCAAAAGAAGATGTTGTTGATAAAATCATCGGCCTAGAACTTGGAGCTGATGACTACATTACAAAACCTTTCAGTGTTAGAGAAGTTATTGCCAGAGTTAAGGCAAACCTTCGTAAAACTGAAAAATATGAAAAAGAATTTTACATGAATAACCTTACTCCAGAGCTTAAATTTGGAGCGTTATCATTAGACGTTGATAAATACGAAGTTAGAGTTAATGACAAAAACGTTGACCTTACACTTCGTGAGTTTGAACTACTTAAGTTTTTGGCCACTCAAAAAGGTCAAGTGTTCTCTCGTGAAGAACTATTAGAAAAAGTATGGGGATATGAATACTTTGGCGATGTCCGCACCGTCGATGTTACAGTTAGAAGAATTAGAGAGAAAATCGAACCAAACCCAAGTGTGCCAGAATTCTTGGCAACTAAGAGAGGAATAGGATATTACTTTAGCGGTCAAGACAATTAAATCTAATCAATAATTTCTGCCCCCTGAATTTTTCAGGGGGCATTAAATGTGGAGATAAAAAATTATGATGAAAAGCTTACAATCTAAAATGATACTTGTAATGTTTTTATTTATTTTAATAGTAATGATTTTTTCAGCATTCTTTTCAATAGTAAAAATGGAACAAGTTTATTCAAATGGATTTGTGGAAGAAATGTTAAATACAATTCCAAGTTTTAGTGTTCCAAGTCCAAACGATAGCATAATACCAAGCCCACGAAAAGACTCGGCACAGGAAGAATTTATCAATAGATTTAGTATTTACTTTTCTTTAAACAACACTGCTAGAAGGGGCAGTGTATTAGACGAAAATTTAGATGTGCTTTATACGAACAAGGATGGCGATATTCCAGAGGAATTATTAGCAAAGATACGTGAATCCTCTAATATAGTTGATCGTCCATTTGAGCTAATAAATGATTACAATACTAATGAATATTACTTCATGTACTTTGTTCGAGATGAAAAGGACTTATCTGTTAGGAACACTCTTCTTATAGAGCAAGACAAAGCATATATTAATAACCAATTAAAAGAAGTTATTATTATTTACGTTGCTAGTATGGTTGTTATTTCAATTATGACTTTAATTGTTTCTGCTCTTTTGGCTGCTAACGTTACAAAGCCGATAGAGGTAATTAGAAAGAAAGCTCAGCTTATAGCAGCAGGTAGCGATATCGAAGAGATTATTCTTGAGGACTCTCAAAAGTCCGAAGACGAAGTAGTAAGACTAGTTGAATCTTTTAACCTCATGATAGGTCAAATTAAGAGCAACTTAAATGAAATTTCTAACGAAAAGAATAAACTCGAGGCCATAATCCTTCACTTAAGTGATGGCGTTCTTGCATTTAACACTTCAGGAGAGCTAATCTTAGCAAATACAGTTGCAAAAGAGCTTCTTAAGATTGGTGAAGAAAACAATTTCGAAGAGATTTTCAAGAAGCTTCAAATAGACATTAACATGGAAAAGATAATGTACTTAGACGATTGGACATCTACTGAGCAAAGTGTTAAATTTGAAGACTTAATTTTAAATATGTTTTTTGCTAGTTTCAAAAATGAAGAAGATGATTTTGGTGGTCTAGTATGCGTTGTTCATGATGTAACAAAGCAAGTTCAATTAGAAGAAATGCGAAAAGAATTTGTTGCAAACGTTTCGCACGAGCTTAAAACACCGCTTACATCTATTAAGACATATACAGAAACACTATTAGATCAAGACATGAGGCCAGATGATGAAGAAGCAACAAGATTTTTAAATGTCATTCTGTCAGAGTCTAACCGAATGACAAGGCTTGTTAGCGATTTATTACAACTTACTAAATTTGATTATAAGAAAGTTGCTTGGAACAAATTGTTCTTTGATTTAGGCGAACTTGCAAAACAAGTTTGTGAAAAGCATATGATTCAAGCAGAAACAAAACATCAAAATCTTGAATGTTACATCACATCTAATGTTCCAATGGTGTATGCAGATAGAGATGGCATCGAGCAAGTTATTACAAACATCCTAACAAACAGCATTAAGTACACAAAAGAAGATGGCAATATTAAGATGTATGTTGGATGTGTTCATGATGATGCATATATCAAGATTATTGATGATGGTGTTGGTATCCCGGAGGCAGACATCCCAAGGGTATTTGAGAGGTTTTACAGAGTTGATAAAGCTCGTTCTAGAGAAATGGGTGGAACAGGTCTTGGACTTCCAATAGCCAAGGAAATAATCGAAGCAAATGGCGGTAGCATAGACATAAAGAGTGAGCTAGGAAAGGGCACTGAGGTTATTATCAAAGTTCCTATAAAGGATGAAGAAAGCTTGAAATCATAGCATTTTTATAGTATAATATCTCATTGAAAAATAGCCGAAAGGAGATGACGGCAGCTTCATTTTGGTTGCCTATTATATATGGAAAACGAAAATACAGAAATTGAAAATGCAGAAGTTGAAAATATAGAAAAAGAAAACATCGAAGAGACAAAAAGCGAAAACAAAGAAAGCCTAAAATCAAATGATACAAAGCCAAAAAAAGCTAAACCAGAGGAAGAAAAAAAGTCATTTGCTCGTGAAGCATTTGAATGGATAGGCTGTATTTTAGTTGCTTTCTTTTTAGCGATATTTATAAAATATTTTATATTTACTCCTACACAGGTTAAAATGAGTTCTATGTATCCTACCATTTATAGTAATGAGAGGGTATTCGTAAATAGACTAGTTAGAACTTTTGGCATCGAAGTTAAAAGGGGTGACATCATCACTTTTGAAGCACCAAAGAACGAAGATCTTAAAAACAGAGAGCCTGGAGACTATAAAGCAACTTACTATGATAGAGAAGGCTGGAGCTTCTTTGTTAATAACGTTTTAGAAATGGGAAGCGACAAAATCAGTTACATTAAAAGAGTAATTGGCGTTTCAGGTGATACAATTAGATTTGTAGATGGTTACGTATATGTTAATGGCGAACTACTAGATGAATCCGAATA
>JAEEYG010000063.1 GCA_016291695.1 Clostridia bacterium
TTATGCTTACTCATCTTTAATCCATCTTTATCTTGAACGTGTCCTAATACTAAGCAATTTTCAAATGGTGATCTATCAAATAGAAGTGTTGAAATTGCCATAAGTGTATAGAACCATCCTCTAGTTTGGTCGATAGCTTCAGATATAAATTGAGCAGGAAAATGCTTCTCAAATAATTCTTTATTCTCAAATGGATAATGATATTGTGCAAAAGGCATTGAACCTGAATCGAACCAACAGTCTATAACGTATGGAACTCTGTTCATAGTCTTTCCACATTTTTCACACTTGATGTGAACTTCATCTATGTATGGCTTATGAAGTTCTATATCGTCTGGTACGTTATCTCCAAGCTTCTTAAGTTCTTCGATTGAACCTATTACATGGTGATGTCCGCATTCACATTCCCATACAGGAAGTGGTGTTCCCCAATATCTTGAACGAGAAAGACCCCAGTCGATTACGTTTTCTAAGAAATTACCAAATCTACCTTCTTTGATGTTATCTGGCATCCAGTTAACTGTGTTATTGTTTTTAACTAGTCTATCACGAAGTGATGACATCTTTATAAACCATGTATCGATTGCATAGTATAGAAGTGGTGTATCACATCTCCAGCAGAAAGGATATGAGTGCTCAAATGGAATTGCTTCAAATAGAAGTCCTCTATCCTCCAAATCTTTAAGAACTAGTTTATCTGCATCTTTTACAAATGTGCCTGCCCACTCGCCAGTTTCTTTTGTGAAGTTTCCTTGTTCGTCAACTAGTTGTATGAATGGCAAATCGTTTTCTCTACCAACTCTAGCGTCATCTTCACCAAATGCAGGAGCTATATGAACGATACCAGTACCATCTGTAAGAGTAACGTAGTTATCTGCAACAACATACCATGCTCTACCATCTACTGTATCTTTTACAAATGGATAAAGTGGCTCATAATCTGTTTGACATAGTTCAGTGCCTACGCATTTTCTAACAACTTCATATTTTCCTTTTAGAACTGAAGAAGCAAGTGCTTCTGCCAAGATATATTTTGTTCCATCTTCCATTTTGCAAACTGCATACATTTCATTTGGATTTACGCAAAGCGCTGTATTTGATGGAAGTGTCCAAGGTGTAGTTGTCCATGCTAAGATGTATGTGTTTTCTTCGTTTTTTACTTTAAATCTAGCTATACATGAAGTTTCTTTTACGTCTTTATATCCTTGTGCAACTTCATGAGAAGATAGTGATGTTCCACAACGTGGACAATATGGTACAACTTTATGACCTTTGTATAATAGGCCTTTGTCATTTATTGTTTTTAAAGCCCACCAAACTGATTCAATATAGTTATTCTCATAAGTAACATATGGATCATCCATGTCTGCCCAGAAACCAACTCTATCTGACATTTCTTCCCATTCGTGCTTGTACTTCCAAACACTTTCTTTACATTGTTTGATAAATGGTTCAACACCATATTTTTCAATTTGTGGCTTACCATTTATTCCTAATGCTTTTTCAACTTCAAGCTCAACAGGAAGACCATGCGTGTCCCAACCAGCTTTTCTTGGAACTTCATAACCTTTCATAGTCATAAATCTTGGAACAACGTCTTTAAATACACGTGTTTCGATGTGGCCTATGTGTGGCTTTCCATTTGCTGTTGGAGGGCCATCATAGAACATAAATGTTTTATGCCCTTCTCTTGTTTTCATGCTCTTTTGGAAGATATCATTTTTCTTCCAAAACTCAATTATTTCTTTCTCCCTATCAACGAAGTTAAGTTCTGTTGATACTTTCTTGTATAAACTCATTTTTGTTTTCCTCCATCTTTTTTATTTTTCTTCTATTAATAATGTAATATATTAAATAAACGCCCCATATTAGAGCTATTATATTTGATGCTACTAACGCTATTAACAATGACACTATCACATCTACAAAATGGGCTGTAATAACAGATAAACCAATAAACCCATTCATTCCACTTGCTATAATCGTAGCCCATCCTTCCGGATCAGACAGCTGTTCACCGCTTCCTACGGTAGGATATTCCATATAGGTAGGGTTGCCAAGTAATTTAGACGTTGAAAAGAATGTACGATATACAATTATACCGATTATACCAAGAATACCAACAATAATTGTAATTATGATTAGTACTTTTCTAATCTTTTTTTGCTTTAATAAAAATTCTTCCATGTTTCCATCTTCTCTCTGTCACCTTAATGATAATTACCTATTCCCAATTCTCTTAATTTCAGAATTGCTTTTAAAATATGGTATAGCAACAATTAAAAGCACAATTGCGCCAACAAGCCATACTCCTAAAATTGCTAAAATAGCCACTATCGGTACAAACAATAAAAACCATCCAGATACTGCTCCAGTTTTTAGATGAAAAATCTCGTTAAGTACAAGTGCTGAAGCAACAAGAGCTGCGATTACTGAGATAATCACAAATACAATTGCACACTTTTTAATAGTCTTTTTTGATTTTTCGCGTTTTTCTTTGAGTTCATTTAAATAAAAATCATTATCCATCTTTTTCCTCCTATGAAAACAAAAACGTCCTAGACTATAATTAGTCTAGGACGAAATTATCTTATAATTCGCTATACCACCTACATACTAACATATGCGTTCCATGTAACGTTGGACAGACGTTGAAAGTTTGTTTTTGACTCACTTTCAAAACTCCAAGGTGATATCTTTAAATCTACTTAACTACTAGGCTCTCACCGCCCCCAGCTCGCTTAAAGTATGTTCAAAATAAAGCATGTCCTCTTCAATGTTTTTATTAAACTAGATGAATTATAGCACTTTCTTAGCCATATTTCAACCATTTTTGTATAATTTCCATTAATTGCCTAAGCTTTCCTCTTACTGCCCATTTCTTTCTCTTTCAATTCTCTTTATTGAGGAATTATGCCTAAAATACGGTATTGAAAGAAGAAAAAGAATAATCTTCTCAAAAGAATTAAATAACAACATTAAGTGGCTCTAAGCTTACGTTAAATGCATCTGCAATAATCTTTGTAGATATTTGCTCACTATCGCCTATTACTATCGCATTTCCAGCATAATCTTCTACATATATTACTAATCTACTATCTCCTGTTGAACCATTAATATCTGCCAAATAAGGATATTTTGCATTTAGCTCGGCTAATTGTTCGTTATATTCTGTTACTGCTGTTTCATGTGATTCTTGAGCTCTATCAGCATCTTCTTGAACAATTGCTACACCATCTACTGGATGCTCAGCAACCCATCTGTCATATTCTTGATTTTCATCTCTAATAGCCTCTAAGATTTTACGTTTGTTATTTGAATAATCTGTTATTTCTGTAACTAATTCATAAATGACATCTTTTCCGTTACCATCCATCAAATAAAAGTCGTTCGAAGTTCTTGATGCATAGTCATCATCAGTAGCCTCTGCTTCTAAAACGTTTCTTTCATAAGCAGACAACGTTTTATACATTATACTTTTAATACCAGTTTCATTATCTTTAACAACTAGTGTTGCGTTATCATCCTTTATCTCGTATTTAGGTTTAACGTCATCTATCTTTGTAATATTAACATTTAAAATTGTTTCTTCGTTAGTAGCGTTGTCTTTAACGTAAATAGTGTATATACCATTGCTCTTTACAATTAATGCATCTCCATACTTGAAGTTTCTTTTTGTATCGTCGTCTTTTATTTTTGACATTTCGGATTTATCCTTTGGACCAAAGTCCCATCTAAATGTCCAGCCATCCCAGCTCTCTTTTTCTAAGCTTCTTCTAGGTAAAACTACCCTAAGCTTTGCTTCAGCCATCCAAGAAATTGGATTACCTACTATAACTATTTCTTCATCTAATGGCTCATAATTCTCTTGGCCATTAACAATGTCTGATGTTAAAGTAAAGTACCTTAAAGGAGTACTATCGCCTTCTAATTTGTAAGTGATTCCATCTTCAACATAAACTTTTAAAGAACCTGCATTTACAAAGTAACCTTTATGAGCATCTTCTCCTTCCGTGCTTAATCCTCTATATGATTCTTTAAGAGACAATGCTCCTAACTGCGAAAAATCAATGTAGTAATACTTGTCATCATCATAATTAGATAATTGCGCTCTAAGTGTTGAGCCATCTTCTGCTAGTCGAGTAACTAAGTCATTCATGTTTAATTCATCATTTTCTTTAGTAGGTAAAGTTCCCTTTTCTATGTAATAGCTCTTTACTCTGTCTTGAACTGCATTAATATCATAAATGAAGTTCATCATTTCAGTTTTTTCTCTAGAGTTCATCAATTGAGAAATTGATGACACCGCAAGAATTAGAATAATAACAAGTGCAATTACAAGTGCAATCATGGAATATCCACGATTATTTAATATTTTTTTCATAAGTACTACACCTTTCAACATTATAGTTTATAGTAATCTTTATATAGTTTTCTTGCCGTTTCAGGGCTATCTACGCCTTCGGCATTTTTAATTGGTGCAAAACATTCTTCTCTTTTATATCTTAAAACTCCAAGTACAGGTAATCTGTCAAACGCATCAAATATAAATGTTTCGAATTTATATGCATTTGGACTGTCAGGTTTAATAACATTACCCTCTTCATCAACAATATCAGATTTTTTATGTGCCACGTGATATGGAAGTTCTTCTTTTGCAATATCTGAAATTACGTTGACATTAAATAAATTCATTAAAAGGTGTCCTTCTGAAAGAAGTAGCTCACCATTTTCTTTTTTAGCATATCTAAGCTCATCCGTAAGTTCTGTGTACTCAACTACAGATGGCTTGCCATCTTTTATACAAAGTACTCCAACTTTTTCTTCTGGATTTGCCTTAATACATGAAACTGATGTAGCAAGAAGTCCTTTTTTAATTGAATACCCAAGTGCAAGTGGATCAATAACTCTAGCAAGAATGTTATCTACACCGCAAATAAATACCCATTCGATTCCTTTTTGTTTAAACTGTTCTAATACTCCGTTAGAAACAAGTGCTTCAAACACGCCTCCGTGCCCATTTGCCGCTTCTTTTATTAATCCATCTTCACCAACTATAAGTCTTCCCTCTTCGTCAAGCATTGGAAGTTCGTTTTGACTAAAGAATGTTTTAATACCTTCTTCATACCCAAAATAATCATGATTATAAAAGAACTCTATCGTTTCCATGTTGTTATCTTTTGATGTCATAATATACCATGGAACTGCAACACCATATTTTTCTTCAGCCTCTTTAAATTGCCTTATGTATGTTTCGAATATAGTTGTGTGACCATCTAATCCAAATTCATACGTTCCCTTTGGACCAGAGTGACCAAGTCTAGTTCCTTGACCACCGGCCATCATAACAACAGCTAATTTTCCGTTCTTAATAGCTTCAGTTCCGATTTCAATGTACTCATTTTTTTGTTCTTCTGAAAGAGCAGAAGCATCCGTTGCTTCAACTGGTTCGATTTTAAAATCTTTAAACTCTTTTTTCTCTTTTGTAAGTTCAAATAGCTTTCTTACACCATCAAAATCAATACCAGCTACTTGACTAAGAAGCTTAGCTTTTCCTTTTTCATCTAATCTTTCGTATAATTTAATAAGGTGCTCTTGGCCGTATGATGTCACTTTCTCTTTAAACTCTTCATAGGTCATAAGGGTTCAACTCCTTTTAGATTAAATATTGGAACATATTCTTCTTCATGCTCTCCGAAGCTCTTGAATAAAGCCATTTTTAAAATCTTTTGTAATTTCTAAAACTATTTCATATTCTTTTCTTGTAAGCTTTCGGTTTAATAGTTTGTCTTCTTTGGCTTTGTATGTTGGAAAATATTGAGCCATTATGCTAACATAAATTTCTTTTGAAAGATTGTTTTTTATCCATTCAAGAATCTTTTTTGTCTGAGTAATGTTTCCCGGTAAAACTAAATGCCTAACGATTAGCCCACTTGTCATTATCCCTTCTTCATTAAACTTCGGCTTTCCAACCTGTCTTTCCATTTCTAGTATAGCTTTTGTTGCAATTTCAAAATAGTTTGGAGCTTTAGAATACTTAATTGCTAGTTCATTATCGTAATACTTTAAATCTGGTAAATAGACATCAACGTAGCCATCTAGCGCTTTAATAGTCTCTACGCTATCGTAGCCATTTGTATTATAGACTATTGGTAGATTAAAGCCTTTGCTTCTTGCTATTTTAATTGCTTCGATTATTGCCGGAACATATGGTGTTGGGGAAACAAGATTAATATTATGCACTCCCCTTGCTTGCTGCTCTATCATTATTTCGGAGAGCCTTTCTATTGATACTTCTTTTCCAAAATGATTTGCACTTATTTCATAGTTTTGACAAAAAATGCAAGACAAATTACATCCAGAAAAAAAGATTGTTCCAGAACCTTTTGTGCCAGATATGCATGGCTCTTCCCAAAAGTGTTCGGAGACTAGTGCTAGTTTGGGCAAAGTCCCACACTTGCATACTCCAAATCTTTCAGTTCTATTAACATTACATTTAAAACCACATAAATTGCAATTTTCAGTCATTTTTAATAAACATACTTTCCAAAAAGTCTAACATTTCTTTCACTAAACTTTATGAGTCTTTTTGCAACTTTGCACTGCTTAGTCAAAAGTTTAATTTCTTCTTTTAGTAGATTGTATTCTGCTTTAATTATCTCTAATCTGTTCTGCTTTGCAACCAGTATATTGGTGTTCTTTGTCATATCATATCCAGCAGGCAAATTATAATGATTAAGCTGTTTTTCTAATCGTTTGGTATAGCCTTGATCATATATTCTCTTATATAAATCGTCTAGCTCTTTAAGTGTCTCTAGTTGAACTTCTAGTTCATCAATTTCTTTTCCGTTTTCGATATTTTTAGTTTCATAGTCATCAATAACTCGAAGTAGCAAATAATACAGATATTTTGAGCCTGTTTTGCCCTTTTTGACATCCTCAAGCATAATATCTACCGCTTTACTAGCCCTCATGCCTTCTTTATACTGCCTTTTGGCTGTAAGTGCATCAAAAATATCTGCTATTTTAATAAGCTTTGCTTCCTCTGGAATTTGCTTATCTGTAAGGCCATCTGGGTATCCCGTTCCATTTAAATTCTCATGGTGCCCCCTAACAACAGGTGCTATAAATTTGAAATTGTCGTATCTCATAACGATGTCATAGCCATATACTGTATGCATTTTCATGATTTCGAACTCAGCATCTGTAAGCTTTCCTGGTTTTTGTAAAACTTGAGGTGGAATCATGATTTTGCCTATATCGTGAAGATATGCACTAAGGATAAGGTTCTTGGTAGTCTCATAATCTAGAGATAGCGTGTCACAAATCATAGTAGTATACTTAACAACGCCCAAGATATGGGCATTTGTGAAGATGTCCAAGCTACCCAAAGTGGAAATTTCGACCTTTATTTCTTTATCTATTTCGGCAAAATTTAATGAGTTTTCACCTAATATATCTATTTTCTTTGGTTTCTTTAACATTTTTCCTCCAAAAAGTATATAACACTTTCTATTCTATATTACGTTATTTGGCGATTTTTATCAATAAAATAGCGTAATTCTTAATATTTTTGCAAAAACAAGAAAATTCACATAAAAGACATATTTTTCACCTTTTTGTTTCACATTTTAAAAATATTATATACGTGTATCATAAAGAACCAAGAAGTGGTACAATACTTTTTGTTTGGACATATACTAAGGAGGTAATGTAAATGTCTTTTGACAATCATGAGATTTATAACGATATGGAAAAATCAAGCAGAGGTGGTTCTAGTGTTATTCAAAAACTTGTAGCAAGTGTTTTGTTTCTTTCAATAGGATTTGCTATAGGAAATGTATACAAAGTAACAAAAACACCTGAAACTCAAGTAAATGACAAATCTGAGCTTCCAATTATTGAAACCGTTTCAACAAAAACACCTAAACAAGTAGCAACAAAAGGAGAAGCTCTTTCAATTAAAGAAATAGCTAATATGAATCAGGATTCAATCGTTGAAATAAAAATAGCTACTAAGGCTACAAGCTCTTACTTTGGAACTTATACTACTACAGGAAGTGGCAGCGGAATTATTATTTCAAAGGATGGATATATTCTTACAAACAACCACGTTATAGAGGATGCTTCAGACATCAAAATCAAACTTCACGACGGAACTGAATATGACGCTAAAGTCGTAGGTTCAGATTCAAAAACAGATGTTGGAATTATTAAAATCGAAGCAAATAATTTACAACCTGTAAAGATTGGTAATTCAGATTTACTATCTGTTGGAGACACAGCAGTTGTAATTGGTAATCCTTTAGGTGAGCTTGGCGGAACTGTTACAAATGGTATTATTAGTGCTCTAGAAAGAGAAATGAATATCGAAGGAACTAAAATGAACTTAATCCAAACTAATGCTGCAATTAACCCTGGAAACTCAGGCGGTGGAATGTTCAACAGTAATGGTGAATTAGTAGGCATAGTAGTTGCAAAATCTTCTGGACTAAGCATTGAAGGATTAGGATTTGCAATCCCAATTAATGATGTCGCAGATGTAATCAATGATATTCTTGAGTTAGGATATGTTAGTGGCAGACCTTATCTAGGCGTTGAACTATCTGATACCAAAGAAACAAAAACACCATATTCTGGCGGAAACTCAATATTTGATTTCTTCTATGGCGATTTTGATAGCTATACAAAAACATCTTATGGCGCATACGTCAAGTATGTTGAAGAAGGAAGCGCAGCTGACGAAGCAGGAATCGAAGTAGATGATCAAATTATCTCTATAGATGGAGAAATGTGCTCATCAACTACTGATGTTTCTAATGCAATTGCAGAGCACGAAGTTGGAGATACAATTTCTATCGGAATAGTTAGAAATAAAAAGATGCTTTCTCTAAAAGCAACATTAAAAGAATATACTGGTTCTAATGAAGAAAAAGACTCAAAAGAAGAACAAAAAGATAAAAAAGAAAAAGTAGAATCCTAAATTTTAAATCCAATAGTAAATTAAATAAATGGGGACGCCAGATGGCGCCCCCTCTTTTTCCCTTTTGGGGACACGACATCCAGGGGAATTTTTTCCCTTTTCCCTGAATGTCGTGTCCCCGAAAGGGAATTAAAACTTAATTCTTAATAGAATACCTTGAAACTATATTACATTCCCTATCAACACTCAACTTACAATCATTGCTACTACAATAAGAATCTTCATACGTCATTATAGCATTCTCAACCCTGTAATCTTTATTAATATTAAACTTTTCAAAATAAAGATCACATCCGTCTGTATGTTCAGGGCTTTTTTCTCTTTCTTCATTTAATAGTCTAGTCATAATTTGTTCCTTATTAATAAAAATGTTATAACAATCCGTAAGGGCATTTAGCAGCAATTCTTTATTACTTATTAAAGTTTTTAATTGCTCTCTCTCAAAATTATATCTATCTGTTTCATTTGCTTCTAACTTGCCACTATTTGCACAAGCTATAAAAAACGAATCTCCTGTTTCTAAGAAAATTTCAATTTTAGGTTCATATCCTTGGCTATAAAAGTCTTCACTTTTAATAAATTCAATTGGGCCAAATTTGTAATGGTAAATATGATACACTTCTGATTTATTACCATTTATAAATTCATTTGCAATATAATCTTTACTTCGAATTTCTCCTATTATAAGCATAGCAAATATTACCCAAAGCACGCAAAAAATCACAACTACCGTTGAGGTCCCATCACCTCTCCAAATGTCATTATAATCATTAGGATTAATCTTAAGCATCTTAGTAGAGCCTATAATTGAATCATAGTCAAATTGAATGGTATAACTCTGATTATTAATCTCATATGAATAAACGCTTTTGTTTATTATTCTATTACTATAATCCTTATAGCTAAATGTATCTATGCAAACTGCTTCAACTGTCAAGTAAGTGTTTTTCTTTTGATTATTTTCAATAAAATGAACGCATTCAAATGCCGAAAAAAGAACTAAAACTACCCCTAAATAATATAGTAATCTTCCATTTAAAGAATGTCTTTTAGCAATTTTAATGAATACCCTCTCTTCTTTATTATCTGAAGATGCTTCATTAGCATCCGTTTTACCAGTACCAGTATCTGAACCACTATTAATTGGACTGTTATCAACTGCATTATCAGTTGCATTGCTATTTAAAGCCTTATTAGCTTTTTTCAAAACAATGTCAGATAGTTTACCTATAAGAAAAATTAATATAGTTCCTGAAATAATCAAGATAATTTGAAGTGAGAAAGGACCAACTTTTATATTTACATTTTGTGGAAAAATAAACTTAAAGCATAAAGCTATTATATCGACATACACTAAAATCCCAATTAACAAATCGCTTATCCTAGACTTCATATTTACCTCCATTAAATGATTCTTTTTCCCTTTTTGGGACACGACATTCAGGGGAAAAAATTCCCCTGGATGTCGTGTCCCCGAAAGGGAAATTAAACTATCTTATCCCCTAGCTCTTTTCCTGCTATTAAATGAAAGTGCAAATGCATTACTGTTTGGCCTGCATCTTTTCCACAGTTACTAATTATTCTGTATCCGCTTTCACTTACACCCTTAATCTTGGCGACTTCTTTTATGGCTCTGAAAATCTCTTTAATATACTTTCCATCACAAGGTCCGTCATGTTCTCCATGATGATGGCATCCTTCTCCACCACCAAATTCTAAAGCTTCAATATTCTCAATATGTTTTTTAGGAACAATTAATGTATGAACTGGCGCTTGCGGATTTAAATCATCAA
>JAEEYG010000064.1 GCA_016291695.1 Clostridia bacterium
AAAATGCCTATTTTTGTGTATAATTTCATAAGTTATAATATATACGAAGGGGAGAAAATTATGTTAAGTATAATAGTAACTAAAGCAGAAAATAATATTATTGGTAAAGACAACAAAAAACCTTGGAATATAGAAGAAGATAAAAAACATTTTGAGGAGCTTACAAAAGGTCATATCATAATTATCGGTAGAAAAGCATTTGAGTCATTAGAAGAGGTACTACCTGATAGAACTTATTGTGTTATGACAGAGAATAGACAGCTTAAGTTCCCACAAGACAATGTTCAAGTTGTTCATAGTATGTTAGAACTTCAAAGTTACATAGAAGATGAGAACGAGAACTTTGTTGCTGGTGGTGCTATGATTTATAACTTGTTTATGAGACATGTTAGTAAATTATATGTTACACAATTAGATAAAGCTTTTGAGGGTGATAGCGTATTTCCTAGAGTTAGTGAAGAAGTTTGGAAAGAAACTAGTCATTCAGAAAAGAAAGAAGAAAATGGAATCGGATTTGAATTTATAGAATATGAGAGAAAGTAAAAAGGATGTGTTAGTATGTTTTGGGCTGAAAAGATTGCAGATCAAATTATAGAGAGAAGACCAAATAAAGACGAATATGTTTGCGCAGCAGGAATTTCTCCTTCTGGTAGTATTCATATTGGAAATTTTAGAGATATTGCTACTTCATTAATGGTTGTTAAAGCATTAAGAAAAAAGGGCAAGAAAGCTAAGCTTTTATTCTCATGGGACGAATACGATAGAATGCGTAAAGTTCCAGTAAATGTTCAAGCTGTTGATCCAAATGGAGAATTTGAAAAGTACATTGGTTGTCCATATGTTGATGTTCCTAACCCATTTGGCGGTGAGTGCAAAACTTATGCTGAATACTTTGAAAAAGAATTTGAAGAAGCGGTTGAACCATTTAAACTTAATATGGATTATAGGCACCAAGCTCAAATGTATAGAGATGGAAAATATACAGAACATATTATTACAGCACTTAAAAAGAGAGATAAGATTTTTGATATTTTAGCGTCTTTCAAAACTCAAGAAGTTACTGAGGACGAAAAAGAAAACTATTATCCAGTTAGCATTTATTGTCCTGAGTGTCATCGTGACACAACTAAAATCACTTCTTTGAGTGATGATTGTATTCATGCTACATTTGAATGCGCATGTGGGCATAAAGGTGAGTTTGACTTCGAGCACGACCATGATTGTAAGTTAGCTTGGAAAGTTGACTGGCCAATGAGATGGTTATATGAAGGTGTTGACTTCGAACCAGGCGGAAAAGATCATGCAGCTCCTGGAGGTAGCTATCAAACGTCAAAGATTATTTCAAAAGAGATTTTTGATTATGATGCGCCTTTCTTCCAAGGATATGAGTTTATTGGTATAAAAGGATTAACTGGTAAAATGTCAGGTTCTTCAGGACTTAACCTAACACCAGGTGCAATATTAAAGCTATATGAACCAGATGTTGTTTTATGGTTATACTCTAAGGTTGAACCTACTCGTACATTTGATTTTTGCTTTGATGAAGTTATTCTAAGACAATACTTTGAATTTGATAAAGGCTATAATGATTATCTTGAAGGTAAGCTAGATGAGCATAATAGAGAAATATATGAGTATGCGCTTATAGAGCCAGACAAAAAGCTAAGTACGGTTTCTATGTCACTTCTAGTTCAACTTGGCTCAATAGTGAACTTCAATGTTCCTATGCTAGAGTCGATGTTTGAAAAAATTGGTTTAAACTACAAGTATGATGACTTTAAATCAAGACTAGATAGAGCTAAATACTGGCTTGAAAATTGTGCACCAGACCAAGTTAATAGACTTCGCGATACTCGTAATTTTGATGTGTTCAATTCTTTTTCTGATGAAGAAAAAGAACAAATTAGTATGCTTCATGCATTTATCAAAAATGGTGGGTATACTATGGATGAGCTTAACACCGAATTATATGATATTCCAAAACGTAGTTTAAAGGCTGAAGTGACTGATAAAGAATTAAAATCTATTCAAGGTAGTTTCTTTAAAAATGTTTATAGATTAATCATGGATAAAGAGAAAGGACCGAGACTATATTTATTCTTAAGTGCAGTTGATGTTAATTCTTATGTTAGACTATTAGATTTTTCTTATCCACAGACTGAAGAAGAGATTGAGATTGAAAAAAGAAAAGCTGAAGAAGCTGAAAAAGCACTTCACGCAGATGAAGAGGAAATCGTATATGGTGACCCTGATGCTGTCGAAGAAGTTAAAGAGCAGATTTCTAAAGACCAATTTGATACGATTGACCTTAGAGTATGCAAAGTTCTTAAGTGCCAAGAGATTAGAAAGTCACATAGCTTATAGCAGCTATGTGACTTTCTACTCTCTTGGCACTTAAGAACTTTGCATACTCTA
>JAEEYG010000065.1 GCA_016291695.1 Clostridia bacterium
AGATGAGAAAAGCTATTTGTCTAATCCAGCTTCGTTAATAATCTGGATTTGGTCTTCAATAGTGCAGACAGTTATTTATACTTCACTTATTTTGAAAGAAAAAAGTGGAGTGAGAGTGACACATTGAGTATAACGGGATAGCCTTTTTCGTCCGATCGCAGAATCGGACAAGAAAGGCTGTCCTGTTTTGGCCTATTTTGAACTCGGGGACGTCCATTAAAAGTCCCATTATTGCAACTGTTTATGGAAACACACTTTTTTTTTGAAACATTTATGACTGTCCATCTATGTTTCAGAAAGTAGGAAACAATGAAGAATCTAGCAAATTATATTTCTGCCAGTAGGATAATAATGTCAATAATGCTATTAATATCAGAAACTTTATCTGCAGCTTTTTATATAATATATATTTATTGTGGTATATCGGATATGCTAGACGGATTTATTGCAAGAAAGACTAATAGCGAAAGCAAGATAGGAGCTAAATTAGATAGCATCGCTGATATTATTTTTATTATTGTGGCAATGATTAAAATATTGTCAATTTTTAATTTGACTAATGGTATAATTATATGGGGAGGGACTATTGCATTAATAAAGATAGTTAATGTAATTTGTAGCTTTATTTATTATAAAGAGATAGTTTTTCCGCATACCATTACAAATAAAATAACGGGATTCATACTATTTTTAGCTCCTTTTGTAATACTAAATACCAATTCAATAATATTTGAAATTATCATTTGCAGTATTGCAACTTTTGCTGCAGTACAAGAAGGACACAAACTTTGGTCTGCTCAGTAAAAGTTTTATTATTTTAGCTGTTATGTAACGTCAAAATGGGCTACCCATATTTGACAGAAGGGAATGAAGAAATATGAAAAAATTCTTTATATGGTATATTGCAGTATTTTTGGTTATATTAGCTCTCTTGCTATCATTACAATATTATCTAAATAATGGGATTTCAAGTAGTGTATCAGAGATATCCGCAAAGGATATTTTTGGCGCTGAGAATATAACTAATAAGTCAAAACCAGCAGATATTAAACCAAAAGATATAGGAAATGTGAATACAAATTATACTGCTAATTATAAAAATGTTTCGAACGAATATAATGGAAAAAATGCAACTTCCTCATTAAAAGTTGATGATATAGTAGAAGTACAATTTTTTATGAAAGACGGTTATGATTTAATTGGCTCAAGGTCTGGTATTATAGCAGACAATGTATATTATTATTCAAACAAACTTGAAGATATTGTAAATTTATTAAATAATAGTGAGACGAGAAAAGCGCGAAAAGAAAATAATATGACATACGATTATTATAGTGGCGTTGTTTTTGTATTAAAGAATAGTAGTTTTGTGTTTAGAAATGTATTCATTACACGTTCTGAATTGGAGAATATTAGAAGTATATTTCAACATAAGGATATAGTTTTAAGTGATACTGCTAGATTAGGTTCTACGTATGTAAAAATGTATGATGATATGACAGATGAAGAATTAAAAGCTGTAATAACTGCTTTACAAGGAGTTCAACCAATATATCAGGATTTTGCGGACGATCATTCTTCTCCTGGCAGTTCACATTCGATAGTGGAAAATCACATATTTGCGTATCAATATGAAAATGGTAGAGAAATTGTTTATTGCTATGATGCTAATTCTAGCCAAGAGTTAATAAATGCAATGGATAAGTACTATTCAAGAAAAACGAAATCAATTTTAGATGAAGATGTTTCAACAGGATTTGGAATAATGATGTTGTATGAAGACAATAGACCAATTGACAGTTATATATTTGCTAGTTCACAAGAAACACTTTTGAAATATGTAAGAAATCATTTTTCTGAAAATTATCCTAAGGATGATTTTGCTCAAGTGTTTTCCTCTTATGGCAATTATGAATATACATATGTTAAATTAGAATTAACAGACGAACTTCAAGAATTGATAAAAAATTTGCGGTATTCAAAGTGATAGTTGGAAGGAGGGGCGAAATTAATGAAACATAAAATCATTCCAATCGTTCTTGCTGTATTATTATTTTGTAATAGCCTAGTATACGCAAATTATGCAGTCTTTTATTCAGATAGGTTAGATATTTCAATTATTAACATTAATGACAAAATTAGTAGAATAGAATTGTTGTCAGTTGATGATTGTGTCCCTTCTGAAATATTTGATTATGAAATTGTAAAAAAATATGGTTATTATTATGAAAAATATAATGGAATAGAAATTCCTATATGGGATGAGAATGATATTGTAAAAGACGAGAAAAAATTATTTGGTAGGTACTTTAAGGGAAATAAAGATCGTACAGTATATGGCTCGGAAGAAGAGGTAAGGTTATATAAGATTTCCAAATATGATAAAAGCAAATTTATTCTTACTAAGCTTGAAAAAGAAAATCTCGGATATGCTATGAATGGTATTAATTATTCAAAATACTATGCTTCTGATAAAAGTCTTTTTTCACTGGTAAAAATAAAGACAACTAATGAGATTAAAAACTTTAAAATTAGTAATAGAACATTTGAATTATCTATCAAAGACTTAAAGTTATACGGTAGAAAAGATAATGATTATAAATCAAAAGAATATATACCAAATTTTTATTTGAGATTTTATAAAGAAAATGGTGATTTTAAAGACATAGCAATTGGAGATAATAGTTACCAAACAACTGATTATGGTGCAATATCAACATTATCAAAAGCTTTTGATTATCAAACAGGAACCCAAACAACTATACAAGAAAACTCAAAGTTTCTTGGACAAACAATTACTCTAGTTATGGAGATTGGTATTGCTATGCTACTAACAATTATAATTGAATTGCTAGTTGCGAAAAAGATGAGAATATCTCAATATAATACAATTATTAAAGTAAACATTTTCACTCAGATATTATTTCATTTAGTATTTCTAATTCCACAAACATATTTAGGCATATCATTAGTAACTTATATCGAAATGGTATTATATAATCCAGTTAGAAATATTATTGGATTTATGTGGGCAGCAATTGTTACAATGTTTTTGTCAGTTGCAATTATTGAATTGATTATTGTAATTATCGAATTCTTATTGTATAAAAAATCAATTAAGGAAGAGCCGAAGAAAAGGCTAATCAAATATGCATTTCTATCGAATTTGGCTAGTTTTGTATTATCGATTGTGATTTTTATTCTTGGATTGCTAAGTAATTATGGAATAGTGTAAATTCTTTATAATTTCCACTATGTCAACTTGGCATATATTAAAAAAGAAATGACATTTTTTGTTGAGGAAAGGAGCTACTTATTATGAGTAAGGTATTAGTAACATATTTTAGTGCTAGCGGTGTTACAAAAAAACTAGCAGAAAGAATTGCAAATGCAATTGGCGGAGAGTTATTTGAAATTGAACCAAAAGAAAAGTATACAGATGCAGATTTAGATTGGACAAATCAAAAAAGTAGAAGTTCAATTGAAATGAAAGAGGGAATAAAGCCAGAAATTTTGAATAAAGTCTCTAATTTGGAAGAATATGATACGATTGCTTTAGGTTTTCCAATTTGGTGGTATAAAGAGCCTACGATAATCAACAAATTTTTAGAAGAAAATGATATGGCTGGTAAGAAAATATATGTATTTGTTACAAGTGGTTCTTCTACAATTGATTCAACATACAAGAGCATTAAAGCAGATTTTCCGAATTTAAATTTTGTAGATGGTAAAAGATTTACTAGTAGAGAGTCGGATGAGGATTATAGAAATTGGATTATATAGTAGAGTTGAGTTTTTACTTAAAAAGAAATTTTTTGGCAAAAAATAACCCCTCTTATGTCTTGACGGACAGAGGGGTAATTTTTTAACTTCTTTGTATGCTAATCGTTCAAGTTAGACTTCCATGTGTAATCTCTTTAGCAAATTCGATGTGAAATGTATAATACAAGATTTATTATGATTAACAATAAATAATACTGGCAATGCATATATAAATGCTAAGATAGCATCTTCTATAATATGTTGTTTAGTAAACATCGTCGAAAGAATAATTATTCCAGAATAAGTAACGATTGCAATTCTTTTCTTTAGATCTTTTTTTTTACAACTCATAATGAAATAAACAATTATAAAGCAATACATATAAAAATAAAAAATATTTATATTTTCGCATAATATCTCCTTTTTCTGGAAAGGCCTCAAAATAGGCCTATTTTTATCCGATTTTGGACATTTCAGCAAGTAAGCCTATTGAATCACAATAGGCAAGAAATACAATGCTTTCAACTAAATCGGCCGATATTATTGTCTAGAAAGCCCTCCCGTGATATATTTATATTGACTATTTAGGAGGAAGTTATGAGAAAAAGAAGATTTGGTGATAGATATGATGGATTTAGAATTAGAAAAGGTGATCCAACAAATGTTATTATTCCTTATCTAATGAAAGAACGTAATGATTCACTAGTTTATTTTGACTTGGAGCTTGATTTGACGAAAGTAGAAGAGCTAATAAAGCAAAAAAGAAAAGAAGGTCTAGATATAGGTATATTAGATTACATGATGGCAGCATTAGTAAGAACTATGTCACAATATCCTAGAGCTAATAGATTTATTGCAGGAAGAAGACTATATGCTCGAAATGAGCTATTAATTTCTATGGCTGTTAAAAAGAAAATTGATATTAATACTCCTGAAACTATTGTTAAATTCAAATTTGACCTAGAAGATACAGTTTATAACGTATGTAAGAATATTCGTAAACAAATCGCAGACAATAAAGGTGTAGATACTTCTAATAGCTTGGATGGACTTTTAAAAGTCGTAAATCATCTTCCACGCTTTATATATAGTGCTGCGGTAAACTTTGTTACTTGGCTTGATTTCCACGGGAAAATGCCAAAGGCCATTAATAGGGTTAGTCCTTTCCATACCAGTATTTTCCTTACTAACATGGGGTCAATTGGAGAAGAGGCAATTTATCATCATATTTACAACTGGGGAACTACTTCTGTATTCTTTGCAATGGGGAGAAAGAAAAAAGTCAATGTCCTAAATAGTGATGGCACTATTACAGAAAAGAAAATAATGAGAACAAGATTTACTGCAGATGAAAGAATTGCAGACGGATTATATCTTGCATCTTTCTTAAAGTACATGAGATACTTGTTCTTAAATCCGGAATTGCTAGAAGTTGCTCCAAAGCAAGTTTTTGAGGATGATCAAATATAAAATAAAAAACACAACTGCTTTGCAGTTGTGTTTTATTATCTGATTAAATAACTTCAAGTTCTTCTAGAACTTCCTTAATTGCTACCATTGCTTTATCCATTTGCTCTTTTGTGTGAGTTGCTGTATATGATGTACGAAGTAGAGCTTGTCCTGGAGGTGTAGCTGGGCTAATAACTGGATTGACATACACGCCTCTTTCAAGAAGCTTTTTACAAGCTAAGAAAGCTTTCATATCGTCATAAACATATATTGGAATAATTGGGGTTGTGCTATCGATAATTTTGACACCAAGTTTTTTAAGCCCGTCTCTCATGTATTGTGAAATATCAGCAAGTGCTTTAATACGCTCTGGATGCTCGCGAATAATTTTTAAGCTTTGTCTTGCACATGCAACACTAGCAGGAGTAATGCTTGCACTAAAGATGTATGGGCGAGAGGTGTGTTTAACCCACTCAACAACTCTTTCATCTGCAGCCATATAGCCACCAAGTGATGCAAGTGACTTAGAAAATGTACCCATAATAATATCTACGTCTTTTTCAAGATTGTAGTATTCGGCTGTACCTCTACCATGTTCTCCAAGAACACCAAGAGCATGCGCATCATCAACCATAACACGTGCGCCATACTTTTTAGCAAGAGCTACGATTTCTGGTAATTTGCAAATCTCACCGCTCATACTGAATACACCATCAGTTACAATTAAAATTCCGCTTTCAGCAGGAATTGATTTTAATTTTTCTTCTAAGTCAGCCATGTCGCTGTGCTTATAACGAAGCATTGTAGCATAACTTAATTTAGCTGCATCATAAATGCTTGCGTGATTTTCTTTGTCGCAAACAACATAATCATTTCTTCCGCAAACAGCACTAATGATACCTAAGTTTGATTGGAATCCAGTAGAAAAAGTTATGCATGCATCTTTATGTAAAAATTCTGCAAGCTCTTTCTCAAGTTCAATATGAATATCAAGTGTTCCATTTAAGAAACGTGAACCGCTGTTACCAGAACCATATTTTTTAAGGGCTTCTATACCAGCTTCAATAACACTTGGATCACTTGTTAATCCAAGATAGTTATTTGAACCAATCATAATAGTATGAATGCCTTCCATTTCAACTTCTGTGTCTTGACCACTTGTTAGCATATGAAAATAAGGATAATATCCTTCTTCTTTTCCTATATCATATGCTTGTTTTTTGTACATTTTTTCAAATAAATCCATAGTTATTTCCCCAATACTAATAAAATTTATAAATAAAATAGTTTGACCATTTAACTGGTACAACTTTTAGTAGGAAAGATATACATTTGTATCCAGAGCCAACTGAAGAAATCAGAGGAGGATTTTTACGAGTTGCCACTTTATACACTAGCTTTGAAACAGCAATTGGTTGCATGCCATTGATTTCAAACTTCTCCATATTAGAAGTTTTCTTCTCAATAATGTTTCCATAGGCTTCACTAGTTTGCTCATTTTTATCACGAGCTTCAGTAAAACCAGTTTTAGTATCGCCAGGACGAACACAAGAAACTTTGATTCCTTGATCTCGCACTTCTTTAGAAAGGGCAAGGGCAAAGCTTTCAATTGCGGCTTTAGTAGCTGAGTAGCAAGCTTGGAACGGAATTGCAGCCGGTGCTGCCACAGAACTTGTAAAAATTATTTTGCCTTTTGACTTACGCAAATACGGAATATAGATTTTGCACATATCAATTTGAGCAATAGTATTTACAGCAAAAATCTTTTCAACTTTTTCTTTTTCTGTAAATTCAATAGCGCCTGATATCCCAAATCCAGCATTATTAAACAAAACGTCAATTTGCCCCTCTTTGTCATAGATTTCTTTTGCTATTTTTTGCATAAGTTCAGAGTTGCAAATGTCACCTTGATAATAATTAAAGTTTACTTTTAATTCTTCGGAGGGTTTCCTAGCAATTCCATATACGGTCCAGCCGTTTTTTTAGGAAAAAGTCGGCTGTAGTAAGACCAATACCACTGCTAGCACCCGTAATAATAATAACTTTTTTTGTTTGATTTTTCATATATCATTCCCCAAAAAGACAATTACATTATATAATGATAAAAAGTAATAAGTAAAGCGTTTTGCCATTTTTTGACTGACAGAGTTTATATAATAACCTGTTGAGGTTTATTGCATTTTACACTTTCTTATGGTAAAATAACACACGATTTTTGCAATACAAAAAACAAAAAAGGAGGATATTTATGAAAAAAAGTTTATTTGCGTTACTTATGATATTTGTAATTTGCTTAGTTGGATGCCAAGAAAAGAAGGCAGAAGAGAAGCCGGTTGAAAGTAAAGAAGAAAAATATGAGGTTGCTTCTAGCACGCCATCAGCTACCGATAATAATCTTAACTTGAATAATACTCTAAGTTATGATGAGATGGTTGAAGAGCTAAAGTTGACTGTATATTCAAATGTGGAAGTATCTCAAAGAGAAATATTTCAAGGAACTGCTGTTGATAATTTCATTTTTGACATAGATAATAATGGCGTGCCAGAGATTGTTGTTATTGGAAATAGCATATTGAACCAAGCAGAAGATTGTTTCCAAGTTTATACTATTAAAGATGACAAGGTTGTTAGCACAATTCATGAGTTTTCGTTAGTTTGGGTTACAACAGATATTTATCAAACGGATGAAGGCGTTTTCGTTTATGAAGTTACTGGCGATGGCCCTGAAACATACAGAAACTTATATAAATTAAATCTAAAGGGATTGGAATTAACGAAAGAAGAAGTCTTAATTTGTAAAGAATTTGATACAGATTCTGGCTTAGCTGGAGAAAACAAATATATGGTAAATGGTAAGCAAGTTTCAATCGAAGAATATAATGCAAAGAAAAATGAGTTAGAAGCATTAAAGGTATCTAAGTCATTAAGTGGCAAAACAAAGATTTTTGAATAGAGAGAAAACTTAATTATCAAGGATAAATATTATGAATAAAGAGTATAGATGATAAGGAATAAAGAAAAGCCATTGATTCGATGGTTATACTATTGACATTTACATAATTAGCGTTTAAAATGTCCATGCAGATAGATATTCTGCGTATGGTAACCCAAGTATTTATTACTTTGCCAAAAAAGGAGGTAGCACTCATGAGCAGGTTCACTATTTCTGACTACACGGTGAAGGGAGCAATTCAGGACATTCTTCGGTATGGTGATGTGTTAGTCTCTAGTGACTGGATTCTTAAGGACCATGGTGCCTACGTTGAGGCCGTTGTTAATGCGGAAACGAGGGAGAAGGGACATGTGACGTTCGACCTCTATTTCGACGAAGACGGCAAGCTTGTTCGTTGGGAACAGCATAAGTGATAAAAAAGGGCTCTAGCGTGTAAATGCTAGAGCCACTTTTGTAAAGGAGTGAATTTATTTGGCAACGTCAAAAGAATTTAAAGATTTTATTATTGAAAAAACATGCTATTTTTGGTATCCTAGTGTTGAAAAAAAACGACTAATTAGCATAAGAAGTGTAGTCGAAATAATGTTGTATTCGTAAGGGCGAGCGGTGCTCGCCCTTATAAAATATAAATATTATTAAACATTATAAAGGGGGATAAACCATGGAAGAAGTTGCCGAATTTTTAAAGAAATGTGGAACATTCTATATTGCAACTGAGGATGGAGATAAACCAAGAGTTAGACCATTTGGAGTAGTAAATATTTTTGAGGACAAATTATATATTCAAACCGGAAAAGTAAAAAATGTATCTAAGCAAATTGAAGCAAATCCAAATGTGGAAATATGCAGTTTCTTAGATGGAAAATGGCTTAGACTTGAAGGAAAAGTTATAAGAGACGATAGAAGAGAAGCAAAGAAAAGCATGCTAGATGCAAATCCTGTTCTTAGGGGAATGTATTCTGAAGATGATGATAATACAGAAGTATTATATTTTGAAAATGCTAAAGCTACATTTTATTCATTTACTGAACAACCGAAAATAGTTGAATTCTGATCTATAAAAAGAAAATTTAGTCTAACTATTCTAATATTAACCTGGGAGGTAGGTATATGAAAAAGGTAGCTGAAATACTAAAGAACAATATCTGGATTTTAATTTCATTTCTGATTAACGCAGTGTGGGTTATATACTTTGCTATTCATAGTTGGTACAATTTAATGCCCTCAGCAGATTTGCATGGAGAGGAAATACGTAAAAATCCTTTTAATTCAACGGAGATTATTTATAAGGCAACGCAAAACAAGTATTTAACTTTATGCATAATGAGTATAATTTCGTTTATAGTTGCATTTTGTATTGGTAGGTTCATATTGAAGAACAAAGATAAGACTATTAAGGTAATCTGCACGTTGGTAATTCAAATTGTGTTCTTTATATTGATATATCCTTTGACAGATAGCCTGATAGCAAGGGCATGTTAATTTACTAGCCAAGCTCAGGCACTCTACGATACGTAGGTTGTTATTAACATGTGTTCTTTTATAATTCTATCTGGAGGTGTAAATAATGAACAATTATATAACAGGTAAAATTATAAAAGAATTACGAGAAAAACAAGGCTTTACGCAATTAGAATTAGCTAGTATTATACGTGTAAGTGATAAGACGATTAGTAAGTGGGAAACGGGAAAGGGACTTCCTGACATAACATTAATTGAACCTTTATCTCGAGCTCTAAAAGTATCGGTAATTGAACTTATGAGTGGAGAGTACATTACAAATCAAAACAAGGCGGGTAACTTGTTAAAATCTAGTTTTTCTGTATGCCCAATTTGTGGAAATGTTATTTATTCAATAGGAGAAAATCTAATATCTTGTTGTGGAATAAATCTTCCCATTCTTGAAGCAGACTTAGAAAATGAAAAGCATATTATAAATTGTGAAATGATAGAAAACGAATACTATATTTCTATTAATCATGATATGACAAAAGAACACCATATTTCGTTTATAGCATATGTAACAAATGATAGATGCGAAATCGTTAAGCTTTATCCAGAGCAAAACGCAGAAGCAAGATTTTTTAATAGGGGAAAAGGAACAATATATGTTTATTGCAATAAAGATGGATTAATAAAAAAAGATATGTAATTCTACTGCCATCTTTGATGGGAAGATAAGGAGAGATTATAATGGGTTCAATTTGTGGAGCTGAATGTAATGGATGTGAATATGGTATAAAGAATAAATGTAAGGGATGCGCAGAAACCAATGGATGCCCATTTGACAGGCAGTGTTTCATAGCCAAGTATATCTTAACAGGTGGAAAAGAAAAATATAATGAATTTAAAGCGCAATTAATCGAAGAAATAAACTCACTAGGTGTGCAAGGTATGCCCAAAGTAACTGAATTATTTGCGTTAAATGGAGTGTTTGTTAATTTGGAATATCCTATGCCTAGTGGACAAAGTCTAAAGCTATTGGATGATGGTGAAATGTATTTAGGTGCACAAGTGGAGTCAATTTATAATGACGGAGAAGTAAAAAAGTGCTTTGGCATCGTTGCCAACTTGAACTTTATTCTTGTTAGTGAATATGGTGAAAATTGTTCTGATCCAGAACTAATAGTATATAAGAAAAGATAATAGAGGGGAACGAATAGTATGGAATGTTTATATAAAACAACAACAAAATTCACGATAGAGGAATACAGAAAATTTAATAGAGCAGTAATGCATAAGAATTATATAATGGTTGTTACAGCAATTGCTTTATTAATGATAATAGTAGGCGGAATAGTGCTAGAAAGTCCGTTCTTAATTATATTTGCTATTCTGTACCCTTTTCTATTCTTTGCAGCAACTGAGATTGGCGTAAGGAGAGTATTTAACTCTAACAAGTTGTTGCAGAATGCAGAGATTACTTATGAGTTTTATGAAGATTACTTACATGAAACACATGAAGGTGGAGAAGAAAAAGTTTCTTACGACAAGTTTGATAGAATTATAGAAACAAAAACCAACTTTTATTTGATGATTGCTAAGAATCAGGGATTTATGATATCGAAAGAAAACATGCCTGATGGATTGGAAGAATTCATTAGAGGAAAGAAAAAAGCATAATTATCATCTACGATTTCGTTTGATAAATAGTTAGTAGTTGGATATAATGTGATTGAAATTATTTTATTGAAGAGGAGAAAATAAGTATGAAAAAATGTTTAGCTAGTCTATTAGTTTTCAGTTTAGTTTTATCAGTTTCGCTTGCATTTGCAGATATTGTAGTCCCTGAAAAGTTTAGAGTAGGGCCAAGTACAGAAGATTTGCTAACACCACCTATTGTTTCAAATCTTGAAATTCACAATGATGGTGGAAATAATGTTTGGCTTGAAATTACTATTAAGACACCAGATAATGTTAGAAAAGCAATAGATTATTTTGAAAACCATGAATTAGGTTATAATCAAGCAGGTTATATCGGTGGACTAAGACTTCAATATGATATAGATGGAAAACAAGTTTGGGATGATATAGAATTAAACTATTCTCCAAATTATAATCAAGATGATGACCATTGGAATGGAATATTTGAAACTGGGTATTTATCAGAGTTACATGTAGATTCTCAAGTTGAAGCAAGAGCATTTTATGTAGGAGCTACAGCAGAGGGATATGAACGTTCAAGCGACCCTTCTGAGACGCTTGTGCTTAATGAGAAGGTTAATTTTAAAGCATCTGATTGGGCAATTGATGAAGTTACAAAAGCAAATGATGCTGGATTAATTCCACATATTTTTGATAAAGAAGATTTAACTAAAGACATCACTAGAAAAGAATTTGCTCATCTTGCAGTAATCCTTTATGAAAAATTGGCAGGGATTGAGGATAAAATTGCATCCATTCCAAAAAATCCATTTACTGATACGGATGATGTTCAAGTATTATGGGCTTATGAATATGGAATTACAAATGGAACTTCAGATACCACATTTGAACCGGATTCAAAGATAACGAGAGAACAAATGGCAACAATGATGACAAGAGCTCTATTAAAAGCAGAAATTGATGTAAGTGTTGATTTAAATAAAGTAAAGAAATTTAATGATGATGATAAAATGCATTCATGGGGTAAAGATTCAATCTACTTTATGTCAGAAGCAGGAATCATTAAAGGTATGGGCGATAATCAGTACGGAGTAG
>JAEEYG010000066.1 GCA_016291695.1 Clostridia bacterium
TATTTATGATGATAGTGGAAAAGCAAATCTTGAAGAAATGTTATTTTCATTTAACTATTTTTATATAGATAAGGTTGAAGATATTTTGAAAAATAAAGGAAATCCAAATAAAACTCGTACAGAAGTAATTGATGAGCATATTAATACTTGGATGGCAGATACATTTGAAAGATATGACACTGATGACTATACATTTTTATTCTTATATCAGCCAACTCCACATGGAAGAAATTCGCTATTGTTATATGTAAGAAGTGATGGCTCATTCGAATATGTACATGATATGCTTCCAGATGCAGGAGAATTTACAAGAGCTTATGATAAAGTATACATAAATGAAGAAGAGGAGACTGTAACTATAGAAGTTTCGGGCGTTGAAGGTGAGTACATTTTTGATTTAAGAACTGGAAAGATGAGATAAGAGTTTGCTGAAGACATAATAAGTTGCAATAATGGGACTTTTGATGGACGTCCCCAAGTTCATCTTGCATTGTGAAATTAGTAATGGTAACATTTTTTTGCGTGTGTTATTTCACTACCACCTTCACAATCAAAAAGGAGGAAAGAAGATGCGTACCGTACAGTTTCGCCATGAATGCCCGCTTTGCCACTATGAGACGCATGAAGTACTGAGTGTTTCGGATGATTCCTACAACAAGCGGTACATTTTCAAGAAGGAAGTCCAAGGCAGAAAACCATTCTACAGGATTTCTGGTGTTGGCTGCATAAGATGTCCGAGGTGCGGAGTCGTTTCTGCTATCGAAGACGTCGAAACCGAGGAAGAGTACAAGGAATGAAAAAAAGACTAGGAGAAAATCCTAGTCTTTTTTGTGTGAGGTTATGGCGCACGTGAGTAGCGCCGTTATAGGTTATTAAGCATCATGTTTAATTAGTTCACTTACAATTTGAACTGCGTTGGTCGCTGCGCCTTTGCGAATGTTGTCTGCAACTACCCAAAGATTAAGTCCATTAGGTACACTGTCATCCCTACGAATTCTTCCTACAAAGACTTCATTGTGACCTGAAACAATTGTAGCAAAAGGATAAACATTGTTTTTGGGTTTATCTAAGACAATAATTCCCGGAGAATGCTCAAGCACTCTTCTTACCGTGGTGAGCTGGAAGGGTTTTTCGAATTCTACGTTGATTGATTCGCTATGAGAATTCAGAACAGGGACTCGTACCGTGGTTGCTGTAATCCTAAGGTTGGGTCTATGAAGAATCTTACGAGTCTCATTAATCATTTTGAGCTCTTCCTTGGTGTATCCGCTTGGAGTAAACACATCAATATGAGGCAGGCAGTTGTTATAAATAGGATAGGGAAATTTGACAGGAGCAAGTCCATTAGATGTGTTTTCCAAGTCAACAATTCCACGTTGTCCAGCACCAGATACCGCTTGATACGTTGAATAGACAATTCGCCTAATTTTGTAGCGAATATCAAGTGGCTTTAACGCAACCACTGCCTGAATAGTGGAGCAGTTCGGATTGGCGATAATACCATTGTTGCTAAATGCATCTTGGATATTTACCTCTGGCACAACAAGCGGAACATTCGGATCCATTCTGAAAGCACTGCTGTTGTCAACTACGATGCACCCTTTTGAAGCAGCAATTGGCGAGAAATGCGTTGATGTGTCGCCACCGGCGGAAAAGATAGCAAAGTCAAATCCTTCATCAAATGAGCTTTCAGTTAGTTCATGAATTTGGTATTCTTTCCCCATGAAAGTCGTGGTTTTACCCGCAGACCGACTTGAAGCAAATAGCTTATATTCAGAAATGGGAAGCATAAATTCTTCAAGTACTCTTAGTGCTGTCTGTCCAACTAGTCCTGTAGCGCCTACGATTGCGAGTTTGTAAGTCTTCATCGATAATTCCTCCTTCGTAATTGGAAAGGTCATCTGAAATGATTGAAACAGCTGAATAATATCACTAAATGTGGCTTATTTCAATACGTTTTGCCACACTACTATTTGTTACAAAATTAGTTGAGAAAATGCCTAAAATGTGGTATAAGTATAAGGAACGTTTTAAGAGTAGGAGGAAGGTAGCATGAAGTATAAACGAGTGTTATTAAAACTTAGTGGAGAAGCTCTTGCGGGCGATTCAAAGTTTGGCATTGATAGCAATAAAGTTGACAGAGTATGTAACAGTATTAAACAAATAATTGACCAAAATGTTGAACTAGCTATTGTAGTTGGTGGTGGAAATTTTTGGAGAGGCAGAAATGCACTAGACATGGAACGCACAACAGCAGATTACATGGGAATGCTTGCTACAACAATGAACGCAATGGCAATTCAAGATGCGCTTGAAGCTAGAGGTATTTCTACTAGACTACAAAACGCAATCGAGATTAAACAGGTAGCAGAGCCTTTTATCAGCAGAAGAGCTATTAGGCATTTAGAAAAGGGCAGAGTAGTTATTTTTGGAGGAGGAACAGGAAACCCTTACTTCTCAACTGACACAGCAGCTGCTTTAAGAGCAACAGAAATTGGTGCTGAAATTATTCTGTTTGGAAAAACGGTAGATGCTGTATATGATTCGGACCCAGATACTAATCCAAATGCAAAGAGGTTCTCTGAAATATCATATTCGGAAATACTAAATATGAATTTGAAAGTTATTGATTCTACAGCTGCTTCACTATGCAGAGACAACAATATGCCTATTGCTATATTTGATGCTGCTGATGAAGATAATATAATTAAAGTTCTTAATGGTGAAAATCCAGGAACAATAGTAAAAGAGTAATAAATTTATTAAGGAGAGAATTTTATGTACGAAGATGTTGAAGAAAGAATGAATAAGGTTATTAATAACCTAGAAGAGCAATATGCTGGTATTAGAGCTGGAAGAGCTAATCCTAAAATATTAGACAAAGTTTTAGTTGAGTATTATGGCGTTCCAACTCCTATTAATCAAGTTGCAAATATTATGGTGCCTGAAGCAAGAATGATTGCAATCCAACCTTGGGATGCATCACTTCTTAAAGAGGTAGAAAAGGCAATCCAAAAGGCTGACATTGGAATTAATCCAAATAATGATGGAAAAGTTATTAGACTAATTTTCCCAGAGCTTACTGAGGATAGAAGAAAAGAATTAGTTAAAGATATCAAGAAGATTTCTGAAGATGCTAAAATCGCTTTAAGAAATATCAGACGTGATGCAATTGACGATTATAAAGCAAAGGAGAAAAACTCTGAGATTACCGAAGACGACTTACATAGTGCAGAAGAAGATATTCAAAAGCTTACTGACAAATTTGTTGGAAAGATTGAAGAATGTGCTTCAAGTAAAGAAAAAGAGATTATGTCTTTATAATGAATAGGAGACTAGAATGGAAAATGAAAGAATAATACCTAGTCATATTGCTATCATTTTAGATGGTAATAGAAGATGGGCAAGGGGCAGAAATTTGGCTTCAGAAATGGGCCATAAGGCAGGTGCAGACAGACTTGAAGATATAGCAAAGTATTGCCACGAGCTAGGAGTAAAGTGCTTAACTGTGTTTGCTTTTTCTACCGAGAATTGGAGACGTTCTAAAGAAGAAGTCGGTTACTTAATGGAATTACTTGCAAAGGCAATTAATGATTTCGACAAAAAGTATAAAGACGAGGATGTTAGAATCAAGCTTGTTGGCGATATAAACGGAATCCCTGAAAAGCTTGCTGATGGTATTAGACGTGTAGAAAACAGAACAAAAGATAAGACAGGATTTTTAGTTAATGTTGCGATCAATTATGGCGGAAGAGCGGAGATAATTCATGCTGCAAAAGAAATTGCTAAAGATTACAAAGAAGGGAAAATAACTTCATTAGATGATATTAACGAAGAGTTATTTACAAGTTATACATACACTAATGGAGTAGCTGATCCAGATTTGCTCATCAGAACAGCAGGCGAGATTAGAACTAGCGGATTTTTAACATGGCAAAGTGTATATAGTGAAATGTATTTCACAAGTGTTCCTTGGCCAGACTTTACTAGAGAAGAATTAGATAAAGCAATTGATGATTTTAATAAAAGAAAGAGAAACTTTGGCAAGTAGTGGAGGACAAATGCGTAAAAGAATATTAACGTTTTTAATTGGAGTATTGATATTTTTATTAGTGTTTTACTTAGATAGTTTGGAATTTGTTGGTGGTGCACTATTCTTTAATATAGCTATGGCTATATGTGCCTTTTTAATGAACCATGAGTTTTATGGTGCAATGGAAGAAAAAGGATTCAAGCCTATTAAGCTGTTGGGACACTTATGCGTGCTATTTATTCTGCCTATAGGAATTGTGCAGACTAAGACTCTCATGATGATATGTGCAAGCATCATTCCGTTAATCATTTTTATTGGCATGACTATTTCGGTTGTTACAAAGCTAAAGTACAACATAGCCGATGTTAGTGTCACAGTATTGGGAGCTATTTACACAGTTTTAATGGTTGCATTTTTATCAGCAACTAGAGCAATGGAAAGCGGAGTATTCTTAATCTTTTATATATTTGGCGGCGCATGGTTTTCAGATATATTTGCATTCTTTGTTGGTAAGGCAGTTGGCAAACATCATTTTTCAACTATTAGCCCTAAAAAAACAATTGAAGGATGCGTTGGCGGATTATTTGGTACAATTGTATTTTTCATTATTTATTCTGCAATACTTCACAATTGCGGAATTGGAAGTGAGCAGCTAAACATGGCATTTCTTACTAATATTTCTGCTCAAGTAGCACTAGGCTTAATTGTAAGTGTTATTTCTCAAGTAGGTGACTTGGCAGCTAGCGGAATAAAAAGATATGCAGAAATAAAAGACTTTTCTCATCTTTGGCCAGGACATGGTGGTATGCTAGATAGATTTGACTCTGTTTTATTTGTTGCACCAGTTATTTACTATACGTTTTATATAATTGGACTTTTATAGTATTGCTTAGATAGAGTTGCATAGGAGTATTTTATGATTGGCTTTTTGATTGGATTTTTTAAGATAGTTATTTTATTACGGAGTCCTTATTACTATTCATGAATTTGGACACTTTATTGTTGCGAAGATGTGCAAGATGACAGTGCTAAAGTTTTCTATAGGATTTGGACCTAGAATAGTTCATAAGACACATAATGGCACTGAGTACTCTTTAAGACTTCTTCCACTTCGGAGGTTTTGTTCAGCTTGAGGGAGAAGATGAACCTTCAGAGTCCAAAAATGAAAATGACTTTTGTAATAAACCTATATGGCAAAGAATTTTAGTATTGCTTGCAGGAATATTTATGAACATTACGCTTGCAATAATTATTTATCTTTGCATTTATACGAGTATAAATCATTATTACACAACAAAAATAAGTGCTGATTCTCCAGAAGAATTTTTGACTCAATACGGTCTTGTAGTAGGAGACGAGATATATAAAGTTGATGGACAAAAAGTACTTAATGCTTCTGATGTAGAAAGAATAATCTTAAATAGTGATGAAGATTTATTTGAATTTGAATTAATTAGAAATAATGAACACGTTAATAAAAATGTTTTAATTGAAAGTAAAACAATCGGCTATATCGGAGTTGCATTTTCAGATCTCACTGTAGTTGATGTTTCAAAAGCTGATAGAGGATACGAAGCTGGTATTAAAACAGGTGATATTCTATTAGATGTTAATGGAGAAAAGCTTGAGACTATTAATGATTATTTAAAGGTTATAAAAGCTAATGCAGAAAAGCCTATTACCATGAGGTTCTTAAGAGGCGAAGATGAGGTTGAGATTAGTATTACACCAAGTAGTGTTACAAGAAGAACCTTTAATGTTTCTTATATAGAAGTACAAGATTTAGATTTTGGGCATAACTTACTTTATGCATGGAAAGAAACAAAGTATTATATAAAAGCAAATGTTTTGGGAATATTTGAATTAATTAGCGGTAGGGCAAAGAATGTTGAACTTCAGGGAATAGTAGGGGTAAGTAAGCAGATTTCAAGTACTCAATCTTTAATAGAATTTTTCTATTTGATGTCTGCGGTATCACTAAGTTTAGGCATAATGAATTTACTTCCTATTCCAGGATTAGATGGTGGAAAGCTCCTTCTAGTTATAGTTGAAGGAATTAGAGGAAAGCCATTAAATAGAGA